>FZLS01000025.1 GCA_900197625.1 Rhodobacteraceae bacterium Water-Bin34
ATGGATTGCAATCAACCAATACATTGTAGAAATTGAAAGCTCGTGTAAACCAACAGTCAATTCAATAAATATACCACTTTTCAAACCCAACCAATACAAAATTCCAATGACTAAACCTGTGATAGGTATTACAGAAAGATTAATATAAAGACTAAGATGTACAATCTTTGCCACTCGCTTTTGAAACATTGAGGTATCCTCTGGCAATGAGGTTACTTGCGTTCGTGACATGTAGAAATAGCGTATTATCAATAATATCAACATCAAAGCTGCAAAAATTATTTCAAATTTTAATAGTGAAATATCTGACAATTGATTAATATCTTCTACTTGCTTAAGTATTCCATATATAAAAATAAATACAAATCCCCAATGGAATATCATTGCTGTAATGCTATGTTTTGATTTTTCCATTTTTTATTCACCCTAATTTATCATTTCTATTGTAATATTTTTATAAAAACTTTTCTCTTATAGTTATTGCATAGCTTCCATAAGCTTTAAAATGTAATCAAATCGTTTGTCTGCTTCGGCTGAAATTGCTGCGCTAAATTGAAAATAATCCTTTACACCTGAGCGCTGCATATCTTGTGCTGTCACGCTTGTTAAGGGATCAAAAATCCTTGCCGTACAAACATCAACTTCCGCCTGACTATCCCAAGTATAGTTTCCATCAATCAAATCATCATATGTACGTTCATAACTGTCGCTAAAAAACTCATCATAATCATTTGCATATTCAGCTAAATGTTGAACGTTCTGGTGCTTTGTAGCTGTCAACCAAAATGCTAAGGTTGTTGTCCGTAACATTACTCTAGCCCTCTGTTCATTCAGTATACCGTTTTCAAAATTAACCATAGAAACAGCAAAAAGAGCTCCATTACAATTTGCTGCAGCAATGATATTAGGGTCCAGCTCTAATAAATTTTTATTGGAAGATTGAGCGCTTGTAGAAATAGCGGTCAAAAGAAGAAAAATAGTTAATATTTTTTTCATGATAGTATTCCCCAATTATTTGACTAATACATAAAAATTAACATCAACTTATAATTTTGGGAAGAAGTATTGCTCTACAATTTTATAGATATAATTTTCTGCTGCGTCCAAGTATCTGCAGAAAACTTTTAGCTAAAGCGCCAACTATTATTGGCTCCGTAAAAAATCCATAAAAAAACAAGCACATATTTCCATAAGTGCTTGTTTTAATTTAATTATTTTTAAGTAAGTGCTATCTTTTAGAGAACTGAAAGCTCTTACGTGCTTTTGCTTTACCGTATTTTTTACGTTCTACAACGCGTGAATCTCTTGTGAGAAAACCTGCAGCTTTAAGTGCTGGACGCAAAGATGGTTCATATAATTGCAATGCTTTTGAAATCCCATGCTTTACAGCACCTGCCTGACCAGACAATCCGCCACCTTTTACTGTTGCCATAACGTCAAATTCACCAGTAACACCAGCAACTGAGAACGGTTGGGCAAGAATCATTTGCAATACTGGTCGTGCAAAATATTTGTTCATCTCTTTGCCGTTTACAACTACTTTACCAGAGCCTGGCTTGATCCAAACACGTGCTACTGCATCTTTTCGCTTACCTGTTGCATATGATCGGCCTAATTCATCACGAACCGGTTCACGCGCAATAACTGCTTGTACTTGTTCAGCAGCTGTCACTTCACCAACAGCTTCTTTTAAAGCATCCAATGATTTAATTTCTTCGTTCATGACTGGCTCCGAGTATTCTTTGAGTTCATAGATTTTACATCCAAAACTTCAGGGTTTTGTGCCTCGTGTGGATGTTCAGCACCTGCATAAATACGTAAATTACGCAACTGCTCACGTGATAAAGGTCCACCAGGAAGCATTCTTTGTACAGCTTTTTCCAATAAACGTTCTGGAAATTGCCCTTCTAGAATTTGACCAGCAGTTCTCTGCTTAATTCCACCGGGATGACCAGTATGCCAATAATGGATTTTGTCTGAACGTTTTTTACCTGTTAGCTGAACTTTTTCAGCATTGATAACTATAACGTTATCTCCCATATCCATTGAAGGTGTAAAGGATGGTTTATGTTTGCCGCGTAAACGCATGGCTATAATTGACGCCAAACGACCCAACACTACGCCTTCGGCGTCAATGATGAACCATTTTTTATCAATATCAGCTGGTTTTGCTGAAAATGTTTTCATTTTAATAATTCCGTTTATTATGAGTAAATTAAACATACTCTAATGAGATGGAAGTCTTTTATATTATGTAATTACTACGTCAATAGAAATTATCATGTTATTATTGTTTAAAAACAATTAGTTACAATAAAGGTATTATAATACCCCATTTATTTATAAGAATACGTAAAATTAGCTCGCGCTACTGGCTCATTATTATCTTCAGAATAAATAAAAACATCCCCAACAATAAGACTTTTCCCTAATTTAATAATTTTAGGTTTTGCAATTAAATTTACTGGAGATGGTTTTCTTAAAAAATCAATATTACAATTTGTTGTAACAACATACTTTTGAACTCCAATATTAGCCAGTATTGCAATGTAAAAAGAGACATCAGCTAATGCAAACATAGTTGGACCAGAGACCGTCCCACCGGGACGCAAATGCTTTTGTGATATGCGATTTAAAATAGAAATATTATCACTCGAAAATTCTAAAATTTCATAATCATCTTTAATTTGTGAAAACTCTGTTGATAGAAAATCGTTAATTTCATCAAGATCTATCATTTAAAATATCCAAAATTAATAAAAAATTTAACAATTATCAAAAGCTATGATCGTAAAGATTGTTCTTGAGGAAAGTTAGCAATAAATTTTGTCTGTAATATAAGAACTAATAAAAGAATAGCTCCTATTTGATGGAAAATAGCAATATACCAAGGAGCTGCATACATAACAGTTAAAATACCCAAGACCATTTGAATGATCATCATGATTAATATCGCTTTAAATCCAATTCGCAATTTTCGATGCGCTATATTTCGAGATTTTATCCATGCAATAATACCAAGTAACATAAGTAAATAGCCTAATATTCTATGATTGAATTGAACAAGTGCAGGATTTTCAAAGAAATTGATCCAGAAAGGCATGTAATCAAAACTTTCAGAAGGTAAAAACTCACCATTCATCAATGGCCAATCTATGTATCCTGTCCCAGCATCTATTCCGGCTACTAATGCACCTAATAATATTTGGGCAAAAGCAAATACAAGCAATATAGATGTCCAATTTATTGACTTTAAATTCCGCCTTCTACGAGACTGCATCAAATCAACATCCATCCGCTCAACTTTCATTATAAACCAGAAAAGAGTACCTAATATTATAAAAGCCAAACCTAGATGGGTGGCTAGACGATATGATGCTACATCAACCATACGGCCCACTAAACCCGAAGAAACCATCCACCAGCCAATGGCGCCCTGTAAACCACCAAGTAAACCAACTAGAAGCATTCTGAACTTCCAAGGTGGCGGAATGCGATTTTTTATATTCAAATAAACGAACCCAGCAAACCAAACTATTCCAACAAATCTACCTAATTGTCGATGCCCCCATTCCCACCAGTAAATTACTTTAAAGTCGCTAAGAGACATACCTTTATTTTGAAGCTGGTATTCAGGAATATTCTTATATTTATCGAATTCCAAGGTCCAAGCAGCATCATTTAGAGGAGGTAGTGCACCCTTTACAACGTTCCATTCTGTTATTGATAGGCCACTATCTGTTAACCTTGTAAGACCACCAATAATAATCATTAAGCACACTAGTATAAATAATACTTTCATCCACTGAGATACACCAGCTCTCCATTCATCACGTCCTTGGTCAATAATGCCGCCTTTTATTGATGTATCAATCGACTTTTCTGTATTCACATCTTCGAAAATATTACGAGTTTTCTTCATTATTAACCTTATCTATCATGATTATTGCAATTTAGTGCAAAGTATATCTTTCGTCCAATTTTTTCATCGGTAAAATTCATTATTTATACAAGATTTTTTGTTTTAAAAAAATCAAATTCAATCTTTTCTTGATTTTTCCATTGCCTTAAAAATACCATGAAATATCTGAACATCCATTTTGGTTAATTTCAATCGAGAAAACATGTTTCTAAAAGATAACAACATGCTTTCAGATTTATCTTTAGGCCAAAAAAAGTTTCTTGCACTTAGTGCTTCCTCAGAACGATCAACAAGGCTTTGTATTTCTTTTATAGAAGCAAGTTCTGTTCCAGCTAATGTCATAATCTCAGGAGGAATTGTTGTTACTTGTCTTTGCCATTCATAAGCCAATAACAATACACATTGTGATAAATTTAATGAAGAAAAATCTGGATTAACAGGCACTGAAACTAAAACATTTGCTTGTGCAATATCTTCATTTGATAAACCTGAGCTTTCGGGGCCAAACATAAAACCAACGTTTTTACCTTCCTGGATTAATGACCTCGCATATAGCATCGCTCTTTCTGGTGACATAACCTCTTTTGATAAATCTCTTGTTCTTGCTGTGGTAGCGAAAACAAAATTTAAATCTGACAGAGCTTCTGAGGTTTTGTTAAATAATTGAGCATTGTCTAATACACGCCCTGCCCCAGCTGACATAGATTTTGCTCGTGAATTAGGCCAACCATCGCGCGGATTTACAATTCTCATGTTTTCTATGCCAAAATTTAGCATTGCACGAGCAGATGCACCAATATTTTCTCCCATTTGAGGGCCTATTAAAATAATGGAGAGTTTTGAATTTTTCCATTTATCTTTATTCATTTTAAATTTCCAATATTTGAATTATTTTCTGTTAAGGCCCTAGGTATATAATGACAAGATCCATTTATTTGAAATAAATAACGAAAATATATATCTTCCAGAAATTAAAATAAGATATGAATAATGTTTACTAAATTTCAAAGCTGAAATTAATAATGATGTATACAATCGTATACATACTTTTAAAGGATAAAAAAATACGTTACTAGATGCGTGTTATGATTCCAAATACTGACAATAAAAGAGGTCCTGAATGACTAAGATCAAAGTGGATAACCCCGTCGTTGAATTAGATGGCGATGAAATGACACGTATTATCTGGCAGTTCATCAAAGATAAACTGATATTACCGTATGTAGATTTAGATTTAAAATATTATGATTTGGGCATAGAAGCCCGAGACGATACTGATGATCAGATAACAGTTGATGCAGCTGAAGCTATCAAAAAATACGGCGTTGGTGTAAAATGTGCAACCATTACTCCAGATGAACAACGTGTTGAAGAGTTTGGCTTAAAACGCATGTATAGATCACCAAATGGTACTATTAGAAATATCTTAGGTGGAGTGATATTCAGACAACCAATTATATGCAAAAATGTTCCAAGATTAGTTCCTGGATGGACACAACCAATTGTTGTCGGACGTCATGCATACGGAGACCAATACAAAGCTACTGATTTCCGTTTTCCTGGCGCCGGTAAACTGACAATAAAATTTGAAGGTGAAGATGGAACTATTATAGAAAAAGATATGTTTGATGCACCCTCATCTGGAATTACAATGGGAATGTATAACCTTGATCATTCAATATATGATTTTGCACGCGCATCATTAAACTACGGTTTAAATCTTGGATGGCCAGTCTATTTATCAACCAAAAATACAATACTAAAAGCGTATGATGGAAGATTTAAAGACATATTCCAAGAAGTGTATGAAAATGAATTTGAGTCTAAATTTAAAAAAGTTGGCATTCATTATGAACATAGACTAATTGATGATATGGTTGCAGCGGCTTTAAAGTGGTCTGGTGGTTACGTATGGGCATGTAAAAATTACGATGGGGATGTTCAATCTGATACTGTAGCACAAGGATACGGATCTTTAGGCTTAATGACATCACAGCTTATGACACCAGATGGAAAGATTGTTGAAGCAGAAGCGGCTCATGGGACCGTTACACGCCATTATCGTCAACACCAAAAAGGAGAAGCGACCTCTACAAATTCAATTGCTTCCATATATGCTTGGACGGGTGGCTTAAAGCACCGCGCAAAATTAGATGACAATCAACAATTATTGGATTTTGCTAATAAACTAGAAAAAGTAATAGTGTCCACGGTTGAGAATGGTCATATGACTAAAGACTTAGCGTTATTAGTTGGCCCAGATCAAAACTGGCTTACGACTGAAGGTTTCTTAGAAAAGATCGATGAGAACCTGAATAAAGCTATGTAAAAATCAATTGAATGGGCTTTCGATAAAGTTAGCCCATTCAAGTATTATAAATAAATTCTCAAAATAATTATGATTTATTATACACCCTCAACGATTGTATAATTTCTTGTTGAAACACCTTCAGCTAATGCAAATTTCAATGCCTGACTATATTCTTCTGACTCATAAAAAGTGACAGCACTATCAAAATCTGGAAATTTTATAATTACATTTCTTAACTGTACAGGTCCTTCTTTTGTAAGGCATTTTCCTGCACGTGCTAAAAATTCACCGCCAAATTTCTCAACAGCCGGACCAGCCAGTTTAGCATATTTTGCATATTCATCTGCATTATGGACTGTAATCTGAACCATACAATAACCATTCATATTATAACTCCTTTAAGTATTTCTCTATCAAAGATATGGCTTTTTTAGCATTAGACATATCATTTCCACCTGCTTGAGCCATGTCTGGCCTTCCACCACCACCTTTGCCACCAAGCTCGATTGCAGCAATTTTAACTAAATCAACAGCATTAACTTTATCTACTAGATCAGAAGTAACACCAACAGATATTGCTGCTTTTCCTCCAGCACCAGAAATTAACAAGATAACTGCAGAACCAAGTCTATTTTTGTGCTCATCAACAAGACTTCTTAAATCTTTACTTGGAAGATCATCAAAAGTTTGCACATAAAAATTAAAATTATTTACTTTTATAACATTTTGAGCTTCATCATTTGAACCCATAGCTACAGCTTTTCGCAGATCAATAATCTCACTTTGAAGTAATTTTCGCTCATCAAGCAAACTTTTAACTCTATCGATTACATTTTCTGATTTTGTTTTAAATATACTTGCAAGTTCGTTAAGTATTCTTGTTTGCTCAGCATGATATAATTCAGCAGTTTTACCAGTAAATGCCTCAATTCTCCTGACACCACCTGCTGATGCGCTTTCTCCAATTAAAGCAAATGCCCCTATTTGGCCTGTTCGTTGAACATGAGTTCCACCACATAATTCTAATGAATATGTATTTCCAGTTAATCCTTTACCAGAATCTTTTTTAATCCCCATTGATACAACTCTGACTTCATCACCATATTTTTCACCAAATAAGGCTTGAGCGCCTAGTTTGCGTGCATCATCAGGCGTCATAATTCGAGTTTCTACAGTTGAGTTTTGTCTAATCAGGTTATTAACTTCTAATTCAACTTCTCTCAATTCACTCTGTGTCATACTTTTTGAGTGGCTAAAATCAAATCTAAGCCTATTTTCTGCATTTAAAGAACCACGTTGTGCAATATGGTCACCTAATTGTGTTCGCAACGCTTCATTTAATAAATGCGTGGCAGTATGGCTATTACAAATTCCTGATCTTATTACATCATTTACAAATAATTCAGCAGATGCTCCACTTGATATTTCACCAGATACAACTTTACCGATGTGAATAAAAATACCTGCTTTCTTTTTAACATCTGTGATATTTATTTTATTCTTTTCAATTGAAATAAAACCATTATCAGCAATCTGCCCCCCACTTTCAGCATAAAATGGGGTTTGATTAAGAACGACCATCACTTCGTCACCTTCAGAAACTTTATCAACCAGATTTCCATCTTGTAATAATGCAAGAATTTGCCCCTCAGAAGTATTGGTATCATATCCTAAGAAATCAGTGGCTCCATATTTATCAGCTAAATCAAACCAAATACTTTCATCAGCAACTTCACCAGATCCTACCCATGCTGCACGTGCTTTTGCTTTTTGTTCAGACATTGCATGATTGAAGCCTTCAACATCAACATCAACACCTTTTTCTCGTAAAGCATCTTGTGTAAGATCTAATGGGAAACCAAATGTATCATATAATTTAAATGCCGTTTGCCCTGATAATGTCGATCCAGACACGAATGTTTTAGTTTCTTCATCTAAAAGCTTAAGTCCTCTGTCTAAAGTTGTTTTAAAACGCGTTTCTTCAAGCAATAAACTTTCCTCAATCAAAGCTTGAGCTTGCCCTAATTCAGGATAAGCTTGTCCCATTTGTCTTACCAAAGCAGGAACTAATTGATGCATTACAGGATCTTTCGCACCTAAAAGATGCGCATGCCTCATTGCTCTTCGCATTATTCTACGCAACACATAACCGCGGCCTTCGTTTGATGGTAAAATGCCATCAGCAATTAGAAAAGATGTTGACCTTAAATGATCGGCAATTACACGATGGTGTGTATTTTGTTCACCATATGGGTCTACATTAGTCGCGTTTGCTGATGCTTCAATTAAATCTCGCATTAAATCTGTATCATAATTATCGTGGCTACCCTGCAATAATGCTGCGATACGTTCTAATCCCATTCCAGTATCAATAGACTGCATTTTTAATGGTTTTAAAGTTCCATCGGAAAATTGTTCATTTTGCATGAAAACGACATTCCAAATCTCAATAAATCTGTCACCATCTTCATCAGGCGATCCAGGTGGTCCACCAAATACACTATCACCATGGTCATAAAAAATTTCTGTACACGGCCCACAAGGCCCCGTAGGCCCCATTCGCCAAAAATTATCATCCGATGCTATTTTGATTATACGATCATCAGATAATCCAGCATATTTTTTCCAAATATTGGCTGCCTCATCATCAGTATGATAAACAGTTACATATAAACGATTTTTATCAATTCCAAATTCTTTTGTAATAAGATCCCAAGCATATTTTATAGCTTCCTCTTTGAAATAATCACCAAAAGAAAAATTTCCAAGCATTTCAAAAAACGTATGATGTCTTGCAGTATAACCGACATTATCTAAATCATTATGTTTACCTCCTGCACGTACACATTTCTGTGCTGTTGTCGCACGATTATAGGAACGTACTTCTTGTCCTAAAAATTGATTTTTAAATTGAACCATCCCTGAATTTGTAAACATCAAAGTTGGATCATTTCTTGGAACTAAAGGAGAGCTATTAACAACTGTGTGATTATTTTTTTCAAAAAAATCTAAAAAAGTGGTTCGGATATCGTTAACACTGACCATTTTATTTACCTTAATTTATACATATTAAAATTTGTTTACAGGTCGTTTCAAATACTGTCCACAGCTCAAAAGAAAAAGGCTGGGTTAAACCCAGCCTTTTAAATAAAAATTTAATAGGATTTAACTTTCTACTACTGAATTAATATCATCTCCTGCAATATCAGTTTCAGGGGGTAAAACATCAAAATCTAATCCGTGAGCAGCTCGGATTTTATCTTCTATTTCATGAGCCATTTTTGGATTATCTTTTAAATATGATTTTGCATTTTCTCGACCTTGCCCAATGCGCTCATCACCACAAGAGAACCACGAACCTGACTTCTCTACAAACCCAAGCTTAACACCCAAATCAATCAACTCACCAAGTTTTGAAATACCTTGCCCATACATTATATCAAACTCAACTTGCTTAAATGGAGGTGAAACTTTATTTTTAACAACCTTTACTCTAGTATGGTTACCAACGACTTCGTCTCTATCTTTTATTGCACCAATACGACGTATATCTAATCTTACTGATGAATAGAATTTTAATGCATTACCACCAGAAGTTGTTTCTGGAGATCCAAACATTACACCAATTTTCATTCTAATTTGATTAATAAAAATTACCATACATCCTGATTTAGCAATAGAACCAGTAAGTTTTCTCATCGCCTGACTCATTAAACGTGCTTGGGCACCAACTTGATGATCACCCATGTCACCTTCTAATTCGGCTCTTGGTGTGAGTGCAGCAACTGAGTCAACAACAACCATTGATACTGCTCCAGAACGCACTAATGTATCAGTTATTTCCAATGCTTGTTCTCCAGCATCAGGTTGAGAAATCAAAAGTTCATCAATATCAACACCTAATCTTTTAGCATAAGTAGGATCTAAAGCGTGCTCAGCATCGACAAAAGCACAAACACCACCTTTTTTTTGCTCTTCTGCTATTGCATGTAATGTTAAAGTAGTTTTTCCTGAACTCTCAGGACCATAAATTTCGATAATTCGCCCTTTAGGCAGACCACCTATACCTAACGCAATATCAAGTCCCAAAGATCCAGTTGAAGTTGCGTCAATATCTAAGCGAGCACTTTCATCGCCAAGCTTCATTATTGAGCCTTTACCAAACTGACGTTCGATTTGGCCTAAGGCAGATTCTAAAGCCTTTTCTTTATCCATGCTTTTCTTTCCATTAAATTCTAATAAAGTTGATGCCACAAGTTATCTCCTTATTTCAATGCTGTAGCAACCAAAAACCACAGACGTTCTCATAATGTTCTTATTTGCTTATGGGGGCAAAACAGGAACATTGCAAGGAAAATTTATAAATAACCTTTAAATATTCATTAATATTATAAAAATAGAAATAATATACTTTATTTCATTGATAATATTACTTCTTAGATAATGTAGCTAAATAAAATCCGTCAGAATTATTTGAAAGTTCAAAATTTTTATAATTAGTGATCTTCCATGACTTATTATTAAGGACAAATTTATTTATTTGTTCTTCATTTTCGCATGAAAATATAGAACAAGTCATGTAAGCTAAAGTACCTCCTAAAGATACTAATTTAGATGTATTTTGAAGTATTTCAGATTGTAATTCCATTAAATTATTTAAACGATCTTCTGTTAATTTCCATTTTGCATCTGGAGATCTTCTCCATGAACCACTTCCTGAACATGGAACATCAACTATAACAAGATCATATTTATTATTGGTTGTAGTTGGATCTTCTTTTAATAAATGAACTTTAACTGATGATCTTTGTGCCCTTAATTTTAAATCTTTCAAACGAGATTGGTTTTTATCATAAGCAAAAAGTGAAACATCATTAGAGATTAAAGATGCAATTGCCAAAGTTTTCCCACCACCACCAGCACAATAGTCCAGCACTTTTCCTGTTCGAGGACAGTCTAATTGTGCCACAAGTGCTTGAGATCCTGCATCTTGCAATTCAATAAATCCATTCAAATATAACTTGTTTTGCAGAATTTTACGCGTTTCACCTCTAACTCGTAAAGCTGTATCAACCAGACTGGAGGTTTCTGTTTCAATACCATCTTTTTTCAATTCAGCGATTGCTGAATTAAGTGTTATTTTTTTTAAATTAACACGAAGATCAATTGGTGCACGAGATTTTAAAATATCATAATTATTTACATAATTAAATTTTGAACTAATCCAATTGGGGATATCCATTTGCACAGCATAAGGCATATCATTTTTTTGCATATCAACAGCATTCTGTTCAATATCTGATAAGCCAGCTGGGCCATAACCTTGGCCATTAAAGATTAGGTTTATTTCTTCATTTTTTGCTATCAATCTACCAATGAATATACCACGAGCTCCATCTAAACCACTCAAATGGGCATAGCTCCTTAAATTTCGTAATGCATCATAAACTAGATCACGAATTGCAGCACGATCTTTTGAGCCCGCAAATCTGTTTCCACGAGCCCAAATAGTTAATTCACGTTCAGCAGGTGCACCTGCTATAATTTTATCAAGTATATCAATTGATGCAGCATATCGCGCAGAAGGTGTCATATCTTATCCAATGCGATAATTGGGACTTTCTCTTGTAATCTGAACATCATGGACATGACTTTCTTTAAGTCCTGCACCAGAAATTTTAACAAAATCACATTTTGTGCGCATGTCATTTATTGTTAGGTTTCCAGTATACCCCATGGCAGCACGTAATCCACCAATCATCTGGTGTAGAACATTTGAAGCAGGTCCTTTATATGGCACTTGCCCCTCAATTCCTTCTGGTACTAGTTTATCAGAACTTGCTTCTTTTTGAAAATACCTATCAGCTGAACCTTGTGCCATCGCTGCTACTGAACCCATTCCTCTGTAGGATTTGAATGATCTTCCTTGATAAAGTATAATTTCACCAGGTGCTTCATCAGTTCCTGCCAGCATTGACCCAACCATTGCACAACTTGCTCCGCTGGCAATTGCCTTTGCAAAATCACCAGAAAATTTAATCCCTCCATCAGCAATAATAGGAATACTGTCTTTACTAGCAGCTTCAGCACAATCATTTATAGCCGTTAATTGTGGGACCCCTACTCCAGCCACAATTCTTGTTGTACAAATTGATCCAGGTCCAATTCCGACTTTTACTGCGTCAGCCCCTGCACCAATCAATGCTTTGGTTGCTTCACTAGTAGCAACATTACCAGCAACAATTTGTATATTACTTTCTCGCTTAATTCTACTAACTACTTCACTTACAGAGGCCGAATGACCATGAGCTGTATCAATTACGAGCAAATCAACACCAGCATCAATTAACTTCATTGATCTTTCAAAGCCCTTATCTCCAACAGTGGATGCTGCCGCCACACGCAACCTTCCTAATTCATCTTTACAGGCTATTGGATTCAAAACTGCTTGCTCTAAATCTTTTGTTGTCAAAAGCCCTGTTAGTTTGTTGTTTTTGTCAACAACCAATAGTTTTTCTATTCGCCTTGCATGCATTATAGATTTAGCATCGTCCAGAGTTATGGGTTCACTAACTATTGCTAAGTTTTCTGATGTCATCATTGAAGATACCAATGTGTTATCATCAGAAACAAATCGCATATCACGGTTTGTCAAAATACCAAGGACTTTACCCGTTTCGTTTATAACTGGAAAACCAGTTATGCGGTATTGATCCGCCAAAATTTTTGCTTCAGCTAAAGTTTGGTTTGGATGTAATGTGATTGGGTTATAAACTGTACCAGAGACAAATCGTTTCACGCGTCTCACGTGAGATGCTTGATCATTATCAGTTAAATTTCTATGGATTACACCCATACCACCTGATTGTGCCAATGCAATTGCCATCTTCGCTTCAGTGACAGTATCCATTGCTGAGCTTAAAATTGGTATATTAAGTTCTATACTTTGTGTGACATTAGTATTCATAATAGCATCAGCTGGTAGTACATTCGACGCACCAGGAACTAATAAAACATCATCAAATGTAAGCGCCTCACGGATGTCCATTGGTCTCTCCAAAAGTTATCGGTATTGCAAACGTCATATCTCATGGGAATAACAAAAAGGAAAGGCCTGTTTTCGAGTTTTAAAGAAAATAAAAATATCTATTGAAACAGAGCTTCTTGTAACGCATCGTTAAGTTATTATTTCAGGGAGTACTTATTTTGGCACATAATTATGAAGAAGGTCGATTAAATTTACCATTTGTTGGAATAGCAACATTTGGAAAAAACCCTTATGTAAGTAATTGGTCAAATATTAATGCAGACGCCGCAATCATTGGCGCACCGTTTGACTCTGGAGCTCAATACAGATCAGGTGCAAGATTTGGGCCACGATCAGTTAGAGAAGCTTCAACATTATTTTCTTTTGGCCATGCAGGAGCTTATGATCATGAAGACGGCATTACTTACCTGGAAGAACCTATAAAAATTGTAGATATGGGAGATGCTGATATCATCCATACAGATACAGAAAAAAGCCATAAGAATATTGAAACTGCTGTTAGAGCAGCATTAAAATGTGGTGCAATTCCAGTAACAATTGGTGGTGATCATTCAATTAACATACCGTGCATAAATGCATTTGATGATCAAGATGACTTTCATATCCTTCAAATTGATGCACATCTTGACTTTGTGGACGAACGACATGGTGTTCGATATGGGCATGGAAACCCAATGCGGCGAGCCGCTGAAAAAAAATATGTTAAAGGAATTTCACAATTCGGAATCAGAAATGTAAGCTCTACCGCAAAGAGTGGATATGATGATGCCAAAGAAATGGGATCAGATATTTTATCTGTCAGGCAATTTCGAAAAATTGGCCCAAAAAATGCAGCTAATAGAATACCAAGAGGCAGAGTTTATGTAACAATAGATATTGATGCTTTTTGCCCGTCAATTGCTCCCGGAACAGGTACGCCAAGTCATGGAGGATTTTTATACTATGACGTACTTGAGCTTCTGCAGGAGGTAAGTAAAAAAAATGAAATAATTGGGATTGATCTAGTTGAAGTCGCTCCAGCTTATGATCTTACTGATACTACATCAATTTTAGCAGCCCAAATATTATTAAATTTCTTAGGTTTTATTTTTCATGAGCGCTCAAAAAATAAGAAATAAAACTTATCCACGAAAACCAGTTGCTACAACAAATTTTTCTGAACTATCGGAACGACTACTTGGTGGTTTCATATGGTATACTTTTGTAAACTTCTCTTTCAACAATTTCTGCAAATCACCCTCAGCACCACCAGCTAAAACTTTTGCTACAAATGTTCCACCTTGCTCGAGAACATCAAAAGCAAAATATGCTGCAGTTTCACATAACGCCATGATCCTTATATGATCAGTTTGTTTATGACCTGAAGCACTTGATGCCATATCTGACATTACCACATCAGCCTTACCACCTAACCATTTCTTTACTTTATCATCAGCATCGTCTTCCATAAAATCTAAGACATGGATTTCACATCCCTCAATTGGATCAACTTCTTGTAAGTCAACACCTAGAATTGTCCCTATTTTTTTTCCCTGCTTTTCACCGTTTGCGTTGACTCTATTTACAGCTACTTGACACCAACCTCCGGGCGCACAACCCAGGTCCACAATTCTTGCCCCAGGAACTAGGAACCGAAATTTATCATCAAGCTCCATTATTTTAAATGCAGCTCTTCCACGAAAACCTTCTTTGGTAGCTCTTGCGACGTATGGGTCATTTAACTGTCTTTTTAGCCACAATGTTGATGACAACTTACGACCTTTTGCAGATTTTACTCTTACCTGTAAATCTCGTGTTCCACGTCCTGATGTATTTTTCTTTTTTTCAACCATAATCGCTTAGCTATCTTAAATATCCCTGCTTTACCATCTGAGAATATAAAATTCCTTCTCTCAAACCACGATCTGCAACTGTAAGCGTATTTGTTGGCCATACCCGAAGGATTGATCTTAAAATAGCCGCTCCTGACATTATGAAATCCTTGCGGCTGTCACCAATACATGGGTTTTTAGCTCGCCAATCTGGTCCTCCAGTCAAATATCTGTCAATTTCCACGCCAACTTGTGCAGATGTCATTTCATAGCCATCAACTTTTTGACGATCATATTTTAACAATCCTAATTTGGTTGCAGCAATTGTAGTAATTGTTCCAGAAGTGCCAATAATCTGAAAATTTGGTAATATTTTTAGTTCATTGCTATGGGATGGTCCAAAATGTGTAATGTATTCCTCAAAATACCAGGACATCATCGCATATGCAGCCTTATCTTCTTCAACATCGCTATATTGTTCCTTAAGGGTAGTGACACCAAATGGAACTGATATCCAATCAACAACCTTTACCCCAGTTAGTTTATCTAATTCTTTTTTTCTCAATTGATTGCTTTGCATCATCATAATAGAATTTTTTCTATTCTTTGCTTCAACATTAGTTAAATCAAGCCAAACCAATTCAGTTGAGCCCCCGCCTATGTCAACAACCAAAACTTGCTCTGTCATTGGCTTTAAATGGCCTACACTTCCAATTACTGCGAGCCTTGCTTCTTCTGAAGGATTTATTATTTCAAGCTTTAAATTAGATTCTTTACGAGCTCTTTTGATAAATTCTCTTCCATTCAAAGCCTGCCGGCATGCTGCGGTTGCAACAAGTCTTGTATATTTCACCTCATTTGAAATTAATTTTTTTTGACATACATGAAGCGCAGAAATAGTCCTCTTCATTGCAGAATTTGAAAGTTTACCTGAAGAATCCATACCTTTGCCCAAATAAACTGTTTTGGAGAATGCATCTATTACTTCAAAATCACTTTTTCTAGGTCTTGCTATTAACATTCTGCAACTATTTGTCCCTAAATCTAAAGCAGCAAATAAAGGTAACTTTTCCGAAACAACAGCAGGAGATTCGATTAATTTTGGTTTGCTTTTTTGCATTTTAGACATAATTAGAACTTACGCACATGACACCTATCCTGCAATCTTTTAAATCTCAAACAAGAATATAATAATTTGTCGTTATTTTCATTAAGCAGTCGATAAATGATTCTGGTAACTACGAAAAAAGAATAGAATAAATTCAAAAGGAAATTCAAAAATGCCATCACTTATAATTGTATATTGGAGAGATATTCCAGCCCAAGTAATAGTTGGGAAAGGCAGACGCGCTGCAAAAAAACAACTGCCTGAGAGATTTGAGCAAGCAATTGACAGGGCAGCTATGAAAACAGGTGCTGCAGGAGATGACGCCTATCTAGCAGAATGGAGAAAATCTAATCCAATCGAAGTCGAAGGCGATGCTGAAAAAGTCGCAATAAGCGAAGCTGAACGTATCAATGCAGAATACGACCAAGAAAAAATAAAATCTCTAATCGCGAATGATGGTTGGGAATAACTTTTAAGTGAGGCGAATATGTCTATTTTGAATTTTTCATCAGATAAAAACTCTGCAGTTAATCCTGCTCTTGAAGCTTTTTTAAAAGATTTTTCAATTGAAGTGATGCCTCGTACTGCTGCAAAAATTGAAAGTTTTAAAGAACTTTTACCTCAGAATACTAGGATTTACATCGCTCATATTGAAGGTACTCCGATCCACGAGATGGTTGATACAGCAAAACGGTTATCTCAAGAAGGATATAATGTTATGCCACATTTTCCAGCTAGGATTATTGAAAATAAAAAAGTTTTAATAGATTGGATTAATCGTTATAAAAATGAAGCTGGAGTTAAAGATGCATTATTATTGGCGGGTGGGGTAAATCATCCTTATGGCGATTTTCATTCATCAATGGACTTATTGGATAGTGGCGAATTTGATAAAGCAGGCTTTACGAATTTACATGTAGCTGGTCATCCTGAAGGCAACATGGATATAGATCAAGATGGTTCAACAAAAAATGTAGATAGTGCAATTTCTTGGAAACAAGAATTTTCAAAAAGAACAGATGCAAAAATGGCTATGGCGACACAATTTTGCTTTGAGTCAGGCCCAGTTATTGAGTGGGCTGATAGAATGGCGTCCATAGGAGTAGATATTCCAATACATATAGGTGTTGCTGGACCAGCAAAACTTCAAACAATGATTAAGTTTTCAATGGCTTGTGGAGTTGGCGCTTCATTAAGAGTTCTAAAACGAAGAGCCAAAGATGTTACGAAATTATTACTACCTTTCAAACCAGATCAATTTTTAACTGAATTAGCAGAGCATAAATCTTTAAATCCTGATTTTCTCATAACAAATGTGCATTTTTTTCCATTGGGTGGAATTAAAACTAATGCTAACTGGACAATTGAAAATGGTGGAACATCGGCAATACCTGCACTCCAATCCTAAAGGATAATATAATGACTAAAACGATTATAGAAAGCAAAACCAAAACAACAATAATTGGTTTTGATCAACCTTTTGCAGTTATTGGTGAAAGAATTAACCCAACAGGACGTAAAAAATTAGCTCTTGAACTAGAGTTAGGAGATTTCTCGACTGTTGAAGCTGATGCAATTGCACAAGTCGCTGCAGGGGCAACAATTTTAGACATCAATTCTGGGGCAGTTTTTGCTAACAAAATGGCTGAGGATCCTCGTTATGCAGACAATAATTTTGTTGAACCACCATTAATGAAAGAATTAGTGAAACGTGTTCAAGCAATATGCGATGTACCACTATGTATTGATAGCTCCGTTCCAGGCGCGTTAGAAGAAGGTTTGGAAGCGGCAGAAGGTCGTCCCTTATTAAACTCCGTTACTGGTGAAGAAGAAAGATTGGAATTAGTTTTACCTCTCGTTAAAAAGTATAATGTACCTGTTGTTGCTATATCAAACGATGACACTGGAATTTCTGAAGACCCTGATGTGAGATTTGAAGTCGCAAAAAAAATTGTTAACAGAGCATCAGATTTTGGCATTCCAGCACATGATATTGTTGTCGACCCACTTGTGATGCCAATCGGAGCAATGGGAACAGCAGGATTGCAAGTTTTCACACTCGTTCGTAGGCTTAGGGAAGAATTGGGGGTAAATACTACATGCGGAGCATCAAACATTTCATTCGGGCTTCCCAATAGACACGGCATAAATAATGCTTTTTTACCAATGGCAATGACTGCTGGTATGACTTCTGCTATTATGAACCCAGTAGCACTACCTGTAGGGCCCAAAAAGTTACAAGCAAAACTTGATGAATTAGCTTCAGCAGGTATTATTGTTCCTGATGATATTGATATGGAATTATTAGCTAATATCACTGGAATGGGGTCAACTAAATCTAGAGCAGGTAAGGAAATGGAGGCAATAAGAGCAGCAAATTTCTTAACAAATAATGATCCAAACGGTTCAGAGTGGATTAGAACTAATAAAGATCCAAATGCAGGGTCTGGTGCTGGGGGACGTTCTGGTCGCTCAGGTGGCCGTCGGCGTAGGGCTTAACATATTCAATGCAAAATAACGAAAATCCTCTAGTAATATTTACTCCTTCAGGAAAACGAGGAAATTTCCCTTTGGGGACACCTATTTTGACTGCAGCACGCCAGTTAGGTGTTGACCTTGACAGCGTTTGCGGTGGTCGAGGTATATGCTCGCGATGTCAAATCACTCCATCATTTGGAGAGTTTTCTAAGCATGGGGTGACAGTTGAAAACAATGCAATAAGTGGCTGGAATTCAGTTGAGGAAAGATACAAGTCTAAACGAGGTATGATTGATGGCAGACGCTTGGGATGCCAAGCGACTGTCCAAGGAAACATTGTAATTGATGTTCCACCTGAAAGCCAAGTGCATAAACAGGTTGTACGTAAACGCGCTGAAGCACGTGATATTTTTATAAATCCAACTACTAGATTATTTTATGTGGAAGTTGAACAACCAGATATGCACGAACCATCTGGAGATCTGGAAAGATTAATCAAATCTTTAGAAAAAGAATGGAATTTGATATCATTAGCGGCTGATTTTTCTATTTTAAAGAAAATTCAATCCGTTCTTCGTAAGGGCCAATGGAAAGTAACTTGCGCAATACATTCTGATGAAAGCTCTAAACAATCAAAAATAGTTGAAATTTGGCCAGGATATTATGAGGGCACAATTTATGGCATGGCAGTAGATTTAGGGTCAACAACTATTGCAGCGCATCTTTGCGACTTACAAACAGGTGAAGTAGTTGCATCATCTGGGACAATGAACCCACAAATAAGATTTGGTGAAGATTTAATGTCTCGAGTAAGTTACTCAATGATGAATTCAAAAGGTGACGAAGAGATGACCTCAGCTGTTAGAGCTGGAATGAACGAATTATTCTCAGAAGTTGCGGAAGAGGCCAACATCAATACAAATCTTATAATGGATGCAGTTTTTGTTTGTAATCCGGTAATGCATCATTTATTTTTAGGCATTGACCCGTTTGAATTAGGGCAAGCACCATTTGCTTTAGCTACTTCAAATGCAATTTCTACAAAATCATCAAATCTTGAATTAACCAAGATGCATTCTTCTTCAAATGTTTATCTATTACCATGTATTGCTGGGCATGTTGGAGCAGATGCTGCAGCCGTAGCCTTATCTGAAAGCCCGAATACATCTGATGATCTTGTACTTATTGTTGATGTTGGGACAAATGCTGAAATCCTACTAGGTAACAAAAATAAAGTTTTAGCATGTTCATCACCAACTGGGCCTGCATTTGAAGGCGCGCAGATATCAAGCGGCCAAAGAGCTGCGCCCGGAGCCATCGAACACGTAGAGATAGACCCAACTACAAAAGACCCTCGCTTTAAAGTTATTGGCTCAGATTTTTGGTCCGATGAAATCGGTTTTGATGATTCAATCAAGTCCAGTGGCATCACAGGCATATGTGGATCTGGAATTATCGAAATGATTGCCGAAATGCGAATTGCAGGAATCGTTGATGGACCTGGACTTATTGGAAGCCCCGAACAAACTGGGACTAATCGTTGCTTTAAAGATGGTCGAACATTTTCATACCTAGTTTATGATGGAACCACATCAAACGGACCAAAAATTACAATTACAAATCGTGATATACGTGAAATTCAAATGGCGAAAGCAGCTTTATATTCCGGAGCACGTTTGTTGATGGACAAATTTGAAGTAGATAATGTAGATCGTATTGTTCTGGCTGGAGCTTTTGGGGCACATATCAGCCCAAAACACGCGATGGCTTTAGGAATGATCCCAGATTGCAAATTGCAAAAAGTTTCATCAGCAGGAAATGCAGCTGGAACGGGTGCGCGCATTGCTTTACTTAATCACTCTGCGAGATCCGATATAGAAAAAATTGTTAGAGAAATACATAAGATTGAAACTGCCATAGAGCCAAGATTTCAAGAACATTTCGTAAATGCATCAGCTATACCAAACTCAGTAGAAAAGTTTCCTATTCTTGAAACACATCTAAATTTCCCATTGGTAAATTTTAACACAGGGACTTCAAAAGAAGGTAATCGGCGTCGTAGACGTAGTTAAACTTAAATTTTATCTGCCCAAAAAACACTCGTATTGCTACCAAAAACAACTCTTATCGGTGCGTTTATTTCTGTTTTTTCAGAACATGCTTTTTTATATGCATTTAATTTATTTTCGCCTAATATTAATATATAAGTTTTATGAGCGGATGCTAACGCCTTCCCTGATAAACTTATACGCGCTTCTGGTTGTGACTTTGGTCTTACCACATGAAGTGTATTATCTGATTTAAGAGCATCTAGTAATTCATCACTATCAGGAAATAAACTTGCCGTATGCATATCTTCCCCCATACCTAATATAGAAACACTAATAGGTAATAATGTACTCATCTGAGATTCATATTTTATAACAAATTCTTCTTCAGATAAGTTTTTATTATAAAAGCTTACCATCCTTGCGACTGAGGCCTTTTTCTGAATTAAATGCTTTGCGATTAATCTAGCGTTTGATCTAATATTATCCTCAGGTAAATATCGTTCATCACTTAGCAAGACATTTACTCTTTGCCATTCGAGATCCTCATTACAAAGATAATCAAAAAATGGCGCAGGTGTAGTTCCACCTGGCACGGATAAAGTTACTACTTTATTATTTTTTAGGGATTCCCTCAAGTCATTCGAAACATAGCTTGATAGAGTTTTCATTAATATATCAATAGAATCAAATTTTGTTAATTTTGTCATGTTAAAATCCCTGAATTATTGCTTCTATTAGCCCATCAATCTTTTTAGACATATGCACTATGAGACTTGGATTTATCAACCCAATTAAATAAAAAATTGTTCTGTCATAGACTTAATACCAAAAGTCTTGCAAAAAACGCTTTTCCCTTTTCTTGTTTGAATTTTTAATTTTATAATAGACTATGAAATTTAATTATATTTAAAGATATCAAAACTTATGAAAGATATGTATCTTCCCGAAATGCAAAAAAAATTTAGAAACCCTGACGTAACACTAAATGGCGCTGAACGGGCATCGGTCCCATTAATAGAAGCTAAAACCCTTTGGTTTAACACGGGTACACTATGCAATATAGAGTGCGCTAACTGTTACATAGAAAGCTCTCCAAAAAATGATAGCTTAGTATACATCTCACCAGATGAAGTAAGTGAATACCTAGATCAAATAAAAGAAAGAAAATGGGCAACTAATGAAATAGCATTTACTGGTGGTGAGCCATTTTTAAATCCTAATATGATTGAAATTGCACGCAGATGTTTAGACAGAAATTATAAAGTATTAATTTTAACAAATGCCATGTTACCAATGATGCGCAAATCAATTAAAAATGGTTTATTAGATTTACAATCAAAATATAATAAAAATTTAACCATTAGAGTTTCATTAGACCACTATTCATCAAAATTTCATGACACTGAACGAGGAAAAGGAAGTTACGATATTACTTTAATCGGCATGAAATGGCTTCGTGATAATGGATTTAAAATGGCTATTGCTGGTCGTACTGTTTGGGGAGATAGTGAGATAGATAGCAGGCTAGGTTATGCTAAACTTTTCAAAGATAATAAGTTTGAAATTGATGCAAATGACCCTACTGTTACTATACTTTTTCCTGAAATGGATGAAAAAATTGATGTTCCAGAAATTACTACTGAATGCTGGGGTATTCTTAAAAAATCTCCAAAGGATGTAATGTGTGCATCCTCAAGAATGGTAGTAAAAAGAAAAGGCGCAAAAAAACCTTCTGTTGTAGCATGTACATTACTGCCCTATTCAAAAGAATTTGAAATGGGCAATTCGCTAAAAGAAGCAGAGAGACCCGTAAAATTAAATCATCCTCATTGTGCAAAATTTTGTGTTTTAGGCGGTGCCAGTTGCTCAACTTAAAGAAATTCTTTTATTTAATACTATTATTAATAGCAGAACCAATGTTGGCTAAAGAAAAAATTGTATTCTACCCAAAATCTATAGATAAAGATTGTTTTGCAGGTAGAGCTTTATCATATGATGAATGTGGTTATCAAAAAGAAGTTTTAAAAAAAGCACTCAATGAAGCCAATGAAGACGGAAAAATAGTTTTAATAGTATATGGAGCAGAATGGTGCATATGGTGCCATGTATTTAAAGATCATATAAAGGGAAATTATGGTAAATTCAGTTATAAACTTGAAGGACAACAAGGATACGATTTAGACGAAAAACCTTCAGCAGCTGAAATAGAGCTAGCTCATGAACTTAACGCGTTTGTTTCAAAAAATTTCATAATTGCTAATATAGAAGCTCAACATTCATTTGACGGTTATGATGTGTTATTTGAAACAGGAGGTGCAAAGCATATTAAAGATTCAATACCCTTTATTTATACTGTTGATGAAAACGGTATTTTTTTGCATGACATGCCCAGCACTCATGAATTAAACGCTTTAGAAAAGAAACGAAATGGCGATGATTGGTACCGTGGGTATAATAGAGATGTTTTACTTCAAGAGTTAAAAAAGCTTTTAAATTAATGCATCATTTAGAACATTTCTAACAATATTTAAATCAATATCAGGTAGGACAAATGCATTACCGATATCCTTTGCCATTATAAAGTTAATTTTACCATCAATAGCTTTCTTATCTTGTTTCATGTGCTTTATTAACTGATCAGAATTTGGCAGATTACCAGGGATATCTGATAGGCTTACTTTCATTCCCATTTTGGTCAAATGCGCACGCACCCTACTTGGTGTTTCTTGAGGACATAACCCTAATCTCATTGAGGTTTCAAATGCTAATGCGCATCCAATGCCGACACCCTCACCATGTAATAAACGATCAGAAAGGCCAGTAGCAGTCTCCAATGCATGGCAAAATGTATGCCCTAGATTTAATAAAGCTCTTTGTCCTTTTTCCTTCTCATCATTTGCAACAATATTTGCTTTCATTTCACAAGACCGTTTAACGGCATAAATTCTCTTTTCAGTATTTCCTTCTGCCATATCTAGTGCATTTTCTTCTAACCATTCAAAGAAATCATAATCTCCCAAAAGTCCATATTTCATAACTTCGCCATATCCGGCTAAAAAATCTCTTGAAGATAAAGTATTAAGGAGACTGATGTCTGCTAATACCATTTGTGGTTGATAAAATGCTCCAATAAGGTTTTTTCCATGTGGTGAATTAATACCAGTTTTTCCACCGACTGAACTATCAACTTGCGCTAATAAACTTGTTGGAATTTGAACAAATCTAACACCTCTTCGCAATATTGAAGCTGCAAAACCTACAAGATCACCTATTACCCCTCCTCCGAGAGCAATTATAACGTCATCTCTCTCGATATGTTCAGCCAGAAGCCATTCTACAGTTTTTTCAATGTATTGCCATGACTTAGTACTTTCTCCAGGTGGTAGAGAAAGAACAGAGATATCAACATCTAAGCTTGTGAGGCTTTGTTTTAAATCATCTAAATGTAATGAAGCAATATTATTATCAGTAATTACAGCAACTTTTTTTCTACGTAATAATGGTAGAATAAAATCTCCAGCTGTTTTCAATAAATCTGTACCTATATGAATAGAATATGATCGATCACCTAATTTCACATCAACTTGATCATGCATTTTTTTCTACTTTCGTTAATCCAGATATTGGTTTTGCAAGTAATGTTTGTATAACACGATCTACCATCACTTCTTTTGTTTGATTTTGAAGGGCTTTAACCCTTATATTTGCCTTTGCATATTGAGGCTTACGTGAAATGTATAGATTTTTTAAAGCAGTTTTAGGATCGTGTACCAATAATAATGGTCTTGATTTTTTTTCTTTTACTCTATCCCATAATGTTTCTAAATCGGCATCAAGCCAAACAGATACAGCATTATGAGATATCATTTCTCTGTTTTCTTTAGATAAAAATGCACCCCCACCAGTTGATAATACATGCGGCTTTGCATCTAATAATCGTCCAATTATTTGAGTTTCCTTGAGTCTAAAAAAATTCTCCCCATCCCGATCAAATATTTCTGGAATGGACATATTAGCTGCACGAGAAATTTCCTCGTCAGAATCGACAAAATCAACTCCAAGATGTTCTGCAATAATTGTTCCAATCGCAGTTTTACCGGCACCCATTAGTCCAACTAAAACAATTGTTTTTGATAGATTATATTCCATCTAAATCCTATTTTCGGCTTAAGATTGCTTATCTAAGCTTTTATTATATTAAAACCCATTTTAATTTCTATTACCTATGATAATATTATAATAAGTTGTAGCAAAATGATTACGCTAATTAAAGAAAGCAATAAAATGGGTAAACTTTTCAAATATTTCTTTTACCTAATAATACTAATATTATTATTTTTAGTTGGGTACTCATTCTTTGGCGATTTATCGGCGCCACAAGAAATTATCACCGAAAAAATTCAAATGCCAAATGATGTCTAATACTTTTTTTTTAATAAAATGAATAAAAACAACAAACTAATAGATGGTTTTTTAGAAACTATTTATGCTGAACGAAACGCATCAAAAAACACACTTCTTGCATATAAAAGAGACTTGGTAGCATTTACGAATTTTTTATCAAAAAAGAATATAGATTTATATAAAACAAATCGAAAAGATATAGAAAATTATATTATAAGCTTGGATAATAATGGGATGTCTGAGGCAACTCGCGCAAGACATTTATCTACAATAAAGCAAATTTATAGATATGGATATGAAGAATCTATAATAAAAGAAAATCCATCAACTGACATTAAAGGCCCAAAATCAAAAAGAAAACTGCCAAACAATCTTTCAGAAGAAGATATCAACAGGTTATTAGCCTCATCATCGCAAATTGGTCGTTCACCAAAAGATAAAAGACGAAATACCTGTTTAATGCATTTATTATATGCAACAGGAATGAGAGTTTCAGAACTTGTTTCATTACCAGTCGTAGCTGTACGAGGCAATCCAGAAATGATTTTAGTAAAGGGAAAAGGTGGCAAAGAAAGGCTTGTACCACTTTCATCACCAGCCAAAATGGCAATTGCCGCTTATCTTGTAGATTGGAACATCAAACAAGAAACAAATAAGAAAAAAGGTTTAACAATATCAAAATTCTTATTTCCATCACAATCAAAATCGGGCCACCTGACAAGAGTGAGGTTTTATGTTTTTATAAAAGAGCTTTGTGTTCACGCAGGTATTTCACCAAACAAAGTATCACCACATACATTACGACATGCTTTTGCATCTCACTTGTTGGCAAATGGCGCAGATTTAAGAGTAATTCAAATGCTATTGGGACATGCAGACGTTGCCACAACAGAAATATATACACATGTTTTGGATGAAAAAATAAAATCTTTAGTACTTAAACATCATCCATTAGCGGACTAAACTCTCATACTCACAGGCAATGTGTCCTGACTGGGCCAATATCCTGTTTTAAGTGTGTTATGATAACCTTGAATAAGGGATGTTGCTTGCATTGCTTGATACGCAGCATTAATATCATATTCCAATCTATTGATTTTTATGATACTTTTTGAAATTGTTAAAAAAGTTGTATCAATCTCGCCATCATTTGATGGCATTCCAATTGCTCCAGAGTTTAACCATTTCTTTTTATTAAAATCACGTATCATTGGAATACCCGTATGCCCTGCTACTAAACAATCAAGTTTTCCAATTTGTGATTGTAATAAATCAAACTCCTCATTTAAGATTTCTTCACTATCTACTGGCCAAATAAATTTAGAAATATCTGAGGCACCTCCATGAATGACACCATACTTCAGCCCATTATGGTTAAAAATTATACGCTCGGGTAGATTTGACATCCAATCTAAGGATATCTCTGAAACTTGTGATTTTGCATGTGCATACCATGATCTTGATAAGATTGAACACATCGATTCTTCATCGAACCCACAACCACAATCATTTGATTTACTTGCAAGTTGTTGCTCACAATTACCAGCTAATACATGGCATCCAAATTCTCGAATTAATTTAACACTACCTTCTGCATAAGCACAATATGCGACCACATCACCGGTACAAATGACATTCTCTGGTGGTATACCACAATTTGTTGTATAATTGATAAGTGCTTCAAGAGCGTGTAGATTAGAATATACTCCACCAAAAATTACAATATCACCCCTTAGTTCACCTAAATCAATTTTCTTCATACTATTTCCCAATCAACTAATGAAGACTATACTAGTATTTGAATGTTATTATGAAAGGCTAAAATAAAAAATGAAAACGGTTTATGCTGTTATTGAAAATATTGATACTAGCTCTTGGCTTACAATCTTAGCAATATTTGTATTGTTGGGTATATCAGCATTTTTCTCAGGATCAGAAACTGCTCTTACCGCGGCTAGCCGAGGTAAGCTACATTCCATGGCTGATAAGGGTTCACGTGGCGCTAAACGTGCGCTAGCACTAACTGAAGATACCGAACGATTGATTGGTGCAGTTTTACTTGGAAACAATCTTGTCAATATTTTAGCAGCAGCATTGGCGACCAGTTTGTTCACTCGGTTATTTGGTGATAGCGGAGTGGCACTGGCTACACTTGTCATGACGTTATTAGTTTTAATTTTTGCTGAAGTTTTACCTAAAACCTATGCGATCACTAATTCTGAGGGAGCAGCCAGCTTTGTTTCAGCACCTATTAGAGCTTTAGTGATAATATTCGCACCAATAGTTGCAACTGTAAGGATAACAGTACGAGCTATTTTGAGATTATTTGGGGCAAAAATGACAAATCTTGATGAAGATGATGCTGCACAGCAAGAAATTGCTGGGGCAATTGCTTTAAGCCATTCAGAAGGAAATTTTGAAAAAGATGATCGCGATCGTTTACTTGGAGCCTTAGATTTGAAAGATCGTGAAGTGGAAGAAATTATGCTTCATCGATCAGATATCGAAATAATAGATGCTGCAGCAAGCCCCCAAGACATCGTTACGCAAAGTTTAGCTTCTAGATATACACGCTTACCAATATTTAAAGATGAGCCCGAAAACATAATAGGTATTATCCATACAAAAGACTTATTAAGGGAAGTGGACAAGTTGGTTAGGGGTGAAGATGGAGGCCCTGATGCAATAGATCGCTTAAATATTACTGATATAGCTAGAGAAGCTTATTTTGTTCCAGAAACAACACCTTTGGATGATCAAATGAGAGAATTCTTACGTAGAAAAGCTCATTTTGCTTTAGTTGTTGATGAATACGGAGATTTGCAAGGATTAATAACTTTAGAAGATATCCTTGAAGAAATTGTTGGTGAAATCACAGACGAACACGATGAAGATGCAGAAATTCTTGATGGAAAAGATACATCAGGAAACTTTAAGATAGATGGCTCTGCAACCATTAGAGATGTTAATAGAATGCATGAGTGGAATCTTCCCGATGACGAAGCAAATACAATTGCTGGATTAGTAATACATGAAGCACAAATGATACCAAAAATTGGTCAAGTATTTAGTTTTCATGGCTTTAGATTTGAGATAGCTGGTCGAGATCAAAATCGCATCACAAAATTAAAAGTTAGAACTTTGTAGCTTAATAATTCTAATGACATTATAGTTTGTAAAAGATAAATACCCAGTGAACTAAGTGAGTAACAAATATGAAATTTCTGTCTTTAATATTTATAATAGTAAGTTTTGCGATTAGCAGTCCATCATTTGCACAATCTAAAGATGAAGAATTTCCAGTTGAGGCTCAACAAACTGAAAATACTGGACCTTATGTTCGTGAAACACATGGCGCTTGGGAAGTTAGATGCGTCAAACTTGCAGATAACGAGACGTGTACACTCTATCAATTACTTAAAGACAAAAATGATATTTCAGTTGCAGAAATTAATGTTGAGGTATTACCATTAGGTAATCAAGCTTCAGCAGGAATTACCCTAATTACACCACTTGGCACTTCTCTGGCGGCGCAATTAGGCTGGCACATAGATGATGAAAAAATTCGTCAATATCCATATGGCTGGTGCGAACAGAGTGGCTGTGTAGCTCGGTTTGGCTTAACACAAGAAGATGTCACATCAATGAAAAAAGGTGCAAATGGTAAAGTATACGTCGTATCAATCGCTACCCCAAATGAACCTTTTGAGTTAAATTTATCATTAACAGGCTTTACCGCAGCTTGGAATTCGGTTCCTCAGCCCACACAATAATTATATTGATTTGAGTGCAATCACAGCATTTAATCCGCCAAAAGCAAATGCATTACTAATCACTGCCTTTACTTTCTTCTGTCTGGCTTGATTTGGAACAATATCTAAATCACAACTAGGATCCTGCTCTCTATAACCAATTGTTGGAGCAATTATTCCATCTTTTAATGCAGCTATACATGCCAGGAGTTCAACAGCTCCAGTTCCACCAATTAAATGTCCATGCATAGATTTTGTAGATGATACCATTATATTTTTTGCGTAATTTTGAAATACTTCTTTAATTGCAGCGGTCTCAGTCTTATCATTGGCTGTTGTTCCGGTACCATGTGCATTTATATAACCTATATCTTCTGGATTTAATTTTGCATCATTTAGGGCGGCTAAAATCGCACGCCTTGCACCACCGACTGAAGGCATTACAATATCACCAGCATCACTACTCATCGCAAATCCAGATAACTCTGCCAAAATATTTGCACCTCTGGCTTTAGCATGTTCAAATTCCTCAAATACAAAAACTGCAGCTCCCTCACCTTGCACCATTCCATTTCTAGTCGCACAAAAAGGTCTGCAGCCATCTTGAGACATTACCCTAAGTCCTTCCCAGGCCTTAATACCACCAAAGCAAAGCATACTTTCTGATCCACCTGCTATCATAACTTTTGCGGCCCCTGATCTCACTAAATGAAATGCTTGCCCCATAGCATGATTTGATGAAGCACACGCGGTTGAAACAGTGAAGCTAGGGCCTTTGAGATTGTTTGACATTGAGACATGGCTGACTGCAGCATTATTCATCAGTCGAGGGACTACAAATGGATGAACTCTATTTTTACCATCTTCATAAACCGCACGATAGTTTTCATCTTGTGTTTGCAAACCTCCCCCTGCAGTACCAAATACTACTCCCGAATATTGGGAAAGCTCACCTTCAAATACTAATCCAGATTGTAAAATAGCTTCCTTTGCAGCAATTAGTGCAAATTGAGTAAATCGATCATAAAAAGTTATTTTTTGATTTTCAAAATATAATTTAGGATCAAAACCTTTGATCTGACCACCAATTTTAACATTTAATCGATCAATATTTGGAAATTCCATTAATGAAATTCCGGACTGGCCTCTTTTCATAGCTTCTATCGTTGAGGCAACATCAAAACCTAAAGAGTTAATTGTTCCTTGTCCTGTAATAACAACTCTTACCATTTGTTAATTACTTTTCTCCATAACCAGTTTATCGATTGCATTAACTATGGTCCCAACACTGCTTATATCAAATTCTGACGCATTTGGGTCATTGGCATTAAATGGCACATTTACACTAAAAGTCTCTTCAATTGAAAATATAGCTTCAACTAGACCGAGGCTATCCAATCCTAAATCTTCAACTGACATATTTAAGGATATATCAGATGTTTCCAGCATCGCTTGTTCTGCAATAATATTAAGGACTTTATCTTTTACTGTTATCGACATGTAAAATACTCTATTATTTATCTTTAGAAATGAGTTCTTCAATTTTAGTAAATTTAGCTAAAATACGTGGCAACCGGCGAATTGCTTTATAAGATTCTATGTTTAGATCCATCCGCATTGCGGGATTACCCATCATTACTCGCCCAGATGGGACATTGGATGAAATTCCAGATTTACCAGCCACTATTACATCTGATCCAATAGATATATGGTCAGCGATACCCACCTGACCACCTAAGACAACCCTGTCACCAATTATGGAACTACCGGCTATTCCCACCTGCCCGCATATCAAACAAGTATTGCCTATATTTACATTGTGGCCAATATGAACCAAGTTATCGAGCTTACAACCATCGCCTATAATTGTATTTTCAATAGTTCCTCTATCGATAGCAGTATTGGCACCAATTTCAACATTTTCACCAATTATAACAGTTCCTAATGAATTGATACGTTCAAAACCTTCAGTTCTTGAACTTGCAGTAATCTTACCTGTACTTTTGGCTTCTTCTACTGCTCCAGGTTTTGGCGTTACGTAAGAAAAACCATCTACACCAATTACTGTGTTTGATTGACATATAAAGTTATTACCAACCCTTATTCGAGCTCCAATGCGCACTCCAGAGTATATAAGTGCATTTTCACCTATAATGGAATCTTCTGAAATAGTTGTATGGGAAAAAATTTTGGCATTATCACCAATTTTAACTCTTTCCCCTATGATGGTAAAAGCACCTATAGATACATTTTTACCTAATATAGCACTTTCAGAAACAATTGCTGAAGAGTCTATACCATCGATGATTTCCAGCTTTTTCTCAAATAAATGTGTTACACCAGACAGAACATATCTTGATCTAGGGGCTATAATTCCTGCAGAAAGTCCTAATTTTTTCCAATCTGCTCCAGGCCAAACTATTGCAGTAATTGCATCTGAAGAATTAAGGGCCTCTTCATAGCTTGGATCCATTGCCAGAGCCAATTCATTAGTTGATGCTTTTGACGGCGTATTAACGCCTGAAATTTCTAAATTTAGATCACCAAAAGCTTCTGCACCAAGTTCATCAGCAATTTGTTTAATTGTAAAATTGTTCATTTAAGTCCCTGTCATCAGATAAGGATTTTATCTATTTCTTAAATGTTTAGCCTGATCAGTAACAGATGGCTACCCTAGCATTTATATTTTGATAAAGTTACTTCCTTATAGAACCTTCACCAGCAACCAAATACTTGAAACTCGTTAACTGCTCTACTCCAACGGGACCGCGCGCATGCATTTTTCCAGTTGCTATACCTATTTCTGCACCCATACCAAATTCGCCACCATCAGCAAATTGAGTAGATGCGTTTAACATTACAATAGCACTATCAACTTTTTTAAAAAATTCTGATGCAGTAGTCTCATTTTCAGTCATAATACAATCAGTATGGTTTGAAGAAAAAACACGCAAATGATTTATCGCATCGCCAATTCCATTAACTATTTTAGCAGAAATAATCATGTCCAAATATTCTTTACCCCAATCGTGATCATTTGCAGCAATTACACCATTTATAGATTGAAGAGTTTCATCACCTCGCACTTCAACACCTGCAGAAATCAAATCATCAATAAATATAGCACCATTTTTTCTAAAAAACTCATCGTCAATCAATAAACATTCAACCGCTCCACAAATTCCAGTTCTGCGAGTTTTTGCGTTCATAATTACAGATCGAGTTTTCTCAATATCTGCATCTTTATCGATATAAATATGACAAATACCTTCTAAATGTGCAAAGACTGGGACGCGTGCTTCTGATTGCACTCTACCAACAAGACTTTTTCCACCTCGAGGAACAATAACGTCAATAAAGTCAGTCATTGTTAACATTTCTCCAACTATTGCACGATCGCGGCTTGGAACTAACTGAATTGCAGTAGCAGGTAGCCCGACTGAAACAAGACCTTCAACTAAACATTTATGAATTGCACCTGATGAATGAAAACTTTCTGAGCCACATCTTAATATAACTGAATTACCAGCTTTCAAACAAAGCGCGCCCGCATCAGCCGTAACATTTGGTCTGCTTTCATAAATAACACCTATAACACCTAAAGGTGTTCTAACTCTTTGAATGTTTAATCCCGAAGGTTGTTCCCATTCAGCCAAAACAGCACCAATAGGGTCATTTTGTACAGCAATAGATCTTAATCCATCTACGATTGACTTAATTCTAATCTCATCTAACAAAAGCCTATCTATCATGGCACTAGAAAGATTTTTTTCTTTTGCAAGCTTCAAGTCACTGTGATTTTCAACAAGTATATCTTGTCTTTTTTCCCAGATAATTTCAGCAGCATTTTCAAGGGCTTTTTGTTTTTGGTCAGCACTTGCACAAGCTAGTTCTTCACTTGCAGCTTTTGCATTCTGACCAATTTTTTTCATTTCTAATTGAATATCCATTGATCCCTCATAAAACCATATCGTCACGATGAATTAGAGCACCTCGCCCTTCGTAACCTAAAATTTTTGCTATATCCGTAGTCTTTTTACCAGAAATCAATTCAGCTTCACGCATATCGTAACTTACTAATCCTTTGCCTAACTCTTGCTGCATTTCATTTTGAATACAAACCATATCGCCTCTATCGAAAATTCCTTTAATAGATTTAACGCCAACAGATAATAATGACTTGCCTGCTTTAAGTGCATCCTCAGCTCCGTTATCAATAATTATTGTACCTTTTGGTTTCATTCCAGAAATCCATATTTTACGGGCAAGATTGGGTGTGCTGGACGATTTAAACCAACTACATTTAACACCAGCCGTTAAAGCGCTGAGCGGTCTTTCAACATCACCTTCCATTATAACCATTTCACAACCCGCTGACATAGCAGTTTTGGCAGCCATAACTTTTGTTTTCATTCCACCTTTAGAGGATGGCGACCCTGCATCTCCCGCACCTACTTCCATTTCTGGGGTTATTTTCTCCACAATCGGAATATGATGTGCAGATTTATTAATTCGAGGATCCCCTGTGTATAAACCATCAACATCAGAAAGTAATATCAGTAAATCACCCTCTACCATAGCAGCAACCTGTGAGGCTAATCGGTCATTATCCCCAAATCTAATCTCGTCTGTTGCTACTGTATCATTCTCATTCACAATCGGCACTACATCTAGTCCAAGTAATGCAGTCATTGTTCTTCTTGAATTTAAATATCGCCGCCTATCTGAACTATCTTCTAGAGTTAATAAAATTTGTGCAGTTTTAATGCCAAGTGTGCCTAATGCACCTTCATATGCTTGAGCCAATCGAATTTGACCTACAGCAGCGGATGCTTGACTTTCTTCAAGTGATAAAACGTCTTTTGTTAATCTTAACACATTTCTTCCTAAAGCTATTGAACCAGAGGAAACGATTATCACATCTTGTCCCTGAGCTTTTAAACTTGCCACATCTGCAGCTAATCCTCTCAACCAATCTGTTCGAATAGTCCCACTTGATCCGTCAACCAGTAACGCTGAGCCAATCTTGATAATTATTCGCCTATAATTGATTAAGGTCGCCATCCACTTGGCTCCTCATCATTACTTTCAACTTTGTTATTCTTCTCTATAGCGTCACGTTTTTCAACTTCAGATGCAACTGCTCTTAGTACATCAGTTAAACCCGCTCTGGAAACACCTGATAATTGCAAAATAGGTGAACCTATATGAAGTTCCAATTCATGAACTTTTATTGCTAATTCAGTTTCATCCATTGCATCTATTTTGTTTAGAGCTGTAACTCTGGGTCGATTAGCAAGATCTCCACCATATTTTTCTAGCTCTTGGATTATAGTTACATAATCTTCGACAACTGTTTCTGATGTTCCATCTACTAAATGCAAGAGAACCGCACAACGTTCAACATGGCCTAGAAACCGAACCCCCAAACCAACGCCGTCAGACGCTCCTGCAATAAGTCCAGGTATATCAGCAATCACAAATTCTTTATTATCAACACCAACAACCCCTAGATTAGGGTGCAGTGTAGTGAATGGATAATCCGCTATCTTGGGCCTTGCATTTGATGTTGCTGCTAAAAAAGTAGATTTTCCAGCATTTGGTAACCCAAGAAGTCCTGCATCAGCAATTAGCTTTAATCGTAACCAAATAGTACGCTCAACAAATGGTTGCCCAGGATTTGCCCGCCGCGGTGCTTGGTTTGTTGAAGATTTGAAGTGAAGATTTCCAAATCCGCCATTACCACCCTGCGATAAAATAAATTTCTGGCCTGGTATGGTTAAATCTACAATAACGGTTTCTTGGTCTTCCTCTAATATCTCAGTACCAACTGGAACTTTTAGAACTATGTCTTGTCCATCTGCTCCAGAACGTTGCTTTCCCATTCCTGATCGTCCATTTTGAGCAAAAAAGTGTTGCTGATACCTAAAATCAATAAGTGTGTTAAGATTATCGATTGCCTCAACAACAACATCTCCACCCCGGCCCCCATTACCACCATCTGGGCCACCATACTCAGTATGAGCTTCACGTCGGAAAGAAATACATCCATTTCCACCTGCACCAGATTTTATATAAACTTTTGCTAGATCAAGGAACTTCATTAATTATCTCTTTAATTTTTATTATTCGATATACAAGCTTGGTCAAATGAACAAGCATTTGAAATAAAAAAGGGTCGGCAAAAACCGACCCTTTATAAAATATATGTTCAAAAGTCAGTTTATTCAGCAGCCTCAGCTACCGGTAAAACTGATACAAATGTGCGGCCTTTAAAGCCTTTGTGAAATTTAACGTTACCACCTGTAAGTGCAAATAATGTATGATCTTTACCTTGACCTACATTCTCACCAGGCCACCACTTATTTCCACGTTGGCGACAAATGATATTGCCAGGAATAACTAATTCACCACCATATTTCTTTACACCAAGACGACGTCCTGCGGAGTCACGACCATTACGGGATGAACCGCCTGCTTTTTTATGTGCCATTTCGTTTTACTCCTATTTATCTTCAGCTTTTTTAGCTGCAGCCTTTTTTGGCGCTGCTTTTTTAGCT
>FZLS01000062.1 GCA_900197625.1 Rhodobacteraceae bacterium Water-Bin34
GGTCTTCTGTGAAAAAACCCGCGTCACGTACTGTCGTATTCATTTCATAACTCCTGAAGGAAAGTAAAATTCTTATATGTCCTATTCCATTACTTGGAGCTATTAAAGAAAAATACAACAGTTGCGACATTAAGAGCGGCTTTTAAGAATACTTAGTAAGCTCTGGTAGTTTTTAATCATTTTGTTAGAATATGCTGGAATGTATGGGGAATTATTATGTCAAATATTGCTTTTATTGCAAGTGACTCACAAAGCGCACAAGAAAGTTTAGTGGTCTTAGAAAAAGTTCATGGAAATACTCCAATTGAAAAAGCCGAAATAATAGTTGCATTGGGTGGTGACGGTTTCATGCTTGAGGCATTACATTCAACATCCAATCTTGATTGTCCAGTTTATGGGATGAATAGAGGTACAGTTGGTTTTTTAATGAATGAATATTCACCTGATAATTTATTAAATAGATTAAGCGATGCTGAAGAGGCCGTTATTCATCCTCTCAAAATGTTGGCCAAATGCACAAATGATATAGAGGTTGAAGCATTAGCAATTAATGAGGTTTCGTTAATAAGGGCAGGCGCTCAAGCAGCAAAATTACAAATTTCGGTTGATGGGCGTATCCGGTTGCCAGAATTAGTATGTGATGGAGCTTTGTTATCAACGCCAGCAGGATCAACAGCATATAATTATTCTGCACATGGTCCAATTCTGCCAATTGGAGCCGAAATATTAGCAATGACAGCTATGTCAGCATTTAGGCCTAGGCGATGGCGGGGAGCTTTATTGCCTGAATCCGCACATGTAAGAATAGATGTTTTAGAGTCTGAGAAACGTCCAGTAACAGCAAGTGCGGATAGTAAGAAGGCATATGATATTTTATCTGTTGATATATTTAGCGCACCAGATCACAAGCATAGAATTTTGTTTGATCCAGGACATGGTCTTGAAGAACGCCTACTACGCGAACAATTCGTTTAGGAGAAGTGTAATGCCTGACCAGCTTGTGTTTGACTTGCCAATAAAAACAGCATTTGGACGCGAAGATTTTTTTGTAACCTCTTCAAATGCAACTGCAGTAAAAATTATAGAGAATTGGGAAAATTGGCCATTATCAAAATTAATTTTGACGGGCCCAAGTGGTTCAGGCAAATCTCATTTATCAAATATTTGGGCTGAAATGACTTCTGGAATTAGAATTGAAGCTAAATATTTGATGGAAATAGATTTACAATCAGTATCGCAATCCGCGTTATGTTTGGAAGGGTTTGATTTAATTGCTGGAAACCAAGAGCTTGAAGCACATGCATTCCATTTGCATAACCTAGCCCAAGAAAATGGATCACCACTATTAATCACAGGAACTAGAAACCCAAGTTCTTGGAGTTTATTACTTCCAGATTTATTAAGCCGTATCCAAGGAGCTTCTGTTGCACAATTACAGCCACCAGATGATATTTTATTAAATGCAGTTTTGATTAAACAATTTAATGACAGGCAAATAGCAATTGATCCCAAAGTTATTACATACTTATTGCAACGAATGGAAAGATCATTCGCTTCAATATCCTATCTGGTTAATGAACTTGATAAAAATGCATTAAAAGTAGGTAAACCAATATCAATTAAATTGGCTAGAAATATTCTAGATACTTATTTTAAAGATGCATCACTTGATTATGTTTGATGTAGAAGTGTTGCGTGCTGACTAACAATAGCCTAGATAAAATTAAATTTGATTTTTAAGGAAAAACTGATGCGCCTAAGTAAATATTTTTTACCAATATTAAAAGAAAATCCTAGTGATGCTCAGATAGCCAGCCATAGATTAATGCTCAGGGCAGGAATGATCCGGCAAGCACAATCTGGAATTTATTCTTGGCTACCAATGGGCTATAAAGTTTTGCGAAAATTGGAAAATATTGTCCATGATGAACAAATTCGTGCAGGACATAATCCAATGTTAATGCCGACAATGCAATCAGCAGACCTATGGCGTGAGTCAGGTAGATACGATGATTACGGAAAAGAAATGTTGCGAATTACTGATAGGCATGGACGAGACATGTTGTTTGGGCCAACGAATGAAGAGCTTATAACTGATATTTTTCGCGACAGTGTAAAATCATATAAAGATTTACCAATGACATTATATCATATCCAGTGGAAGTTTCGTGATGAAGTTAGGCCGCGATTTGGAGTAATGAGAGGTCGAGAGTTTCTTATGAAAGACGGCTATAATTTTGATTTAGACAAAGCATCTGCGATGCATTCATATAATCGACATATGGTTAGTTATCTGCGTACTTATGAACGAATGGGCATGAAAGCAATTCCTATGAGAGCCGATAGTGGACCTATTGGTGGTGAAGACACACATGAATTCTTAGTTTTAGCAGATACAGGCGAGTCTGAAGTATTCTTTGACAGTCATATTCTTGATTTAAATTTAGGTGATAGAGAAATAGATTATAATAATTGGGATGAGTGTGCATCTATATTTGAGGAATGGACAACTCCATATGCGAGAACTGATGAAACACATGATCCTAGTTTATTTTCGAAAATACCAGGTGATCGTCAGATGACATCTCGTGGAATAGAAGTCGGACAAATATTTTATTTTGGTACTAAATATTCTGAATCAATGAATGCAAAAGTAAGCACGCCTAATGAGGGTGTAGTGCCGGTACATATGGGCAGCCATGGTATTGGTGTATCTCGAATGGTTGGCGCAATTATTGAGGCTAGTCATGATGATAATGGGATAATATGGCCTGAGACTGTGACACCATTTGGGGTAGGAATTGTGAATCTAAAACAAGGTGATGCAGAAGCAGATTTAGCATGCGAAAGTTTGTATAAATCTGCTAGCTTATTAGGGATTGATCCATTGTATGATGATAGGTCAGAACGTGCAGGAGCAAAATTTGCTTCTATGGATTTAATAGGTTTACCTTGGAGAATAACTGTCGGTCCGCGTGGGCTAAAAAATGGTGTAGTAGAGCTAACATGTCGAAAAACTGGGATTAGTGAAGAATTGACACCTGAACTAGCACTAGAAAAATTAACAAAAATTTATACAAAATTATTATAAATTTTTTTAGGACATTTAATTTTGAGAAAAAAGAAAAATATTGAATGATATCTTTAATTAAACCTTTTAACAGATTTGAGTGGATGATTGCTATGCGTTACCTAAGATCTAAAAGGTCTGATGGTGGCATCTCTTCCATGACTTGGATATCATTTATTGGTATTTCGTTAGCTGTGTTTGCTTTAATTGCGACGCTAGCGGTGCGTACTGGGTTTCGAACAGAATTTGTAGGCACAATTTTAGGGGCAAATGCTCATGCTAGTATATATAATTCATCATATGTTAATGCTGATGGCGTTATAACTTCTGGTTTCAGTAATTATGATCAAACAAAAATTAATCTTGAAAATATTGATGGTATTATAAGTGTTCTCCCAGTTGTAAAAGGTCAAGTTATGGCTAGTGCAAATGGTCGAAATCAAGGTGTTGAAGTCATTGGTCAAACACTAATTGATATTAAAAAATTACCCTTAATAATGGTTCCCGAATTATCATTTGGATCTATAGACAGTTTTGGTAAAGGGATTGCAGTTGGATCTGGTATTGCAAGATCATTAGGTTTGAAAGTGGGTGACATTTTAACTTTAGTGTCACCAGATGGTGTGAAAACTGCCTTTGGAACCAGCCCTCGTATTAGTGGTTTTGAAGTAGTTTATATATTCCAAGTTGGTAGATATGATATTGATAATACAAGAATATATATGCCTTTAGATGATGCTCAAATATATTTTAATCGCGAAGGTAGAATTGATGAATTTGAAATTATTGTTAATGAACCAGAGAGTATTGATAATTTTAAAATACCTTTATTATCGTCCATGCCAAGCAGTGCCCTAATTTGGACATGGCGTGATGCTAATGGTGGTTTTTTAAACGCACTTCAAATGGAAGATAATATAATGTTTATTATTCTCTCTATACTAGTTTTAATTGCAACTATGAATATTGTTTCAGGCTTAATTATGTTAGTAAAAAATAAAAACCATGATATTGGAATTCTACGAACTATGGGGCTAACGGAAGGCTCAGTTTTGCGCATTTTCTTCATTTGTGGTGCATTTACTGGAATTATTGGAACATTATTTGGAGTGTTTTTAGGATGCACTTTTGTAATCTATCTGGATCCAATTTTTAACTTTATCAATTTCATCTCAGGTGGTGGTGTTTGGACTGCGGAAAAGTATTTACTATCAAATTTACCTGCTGAATTGCGAATACAAGATGTTTTAAAGGCTTGCTCTCTATCGTTGGGATTAACTTTTATAATTACATATTTTCCTGCTCGCCGTGCAGCTCGATTAAATCCAGTTGAGGCATTGCGATATGACTGATATTCTTGCTTTGAATAATGTTTCTAAAACCTATAAATTAGGACAGCCAAATCAAATATCAGTATTAGACAAAGTAAACCTTAAGGTAAGAAAAGGAGAGGTAGTTGGATTAATTGCTCCTTCTGGTGCAGGTAAATCAACACTTCTGCATATTGCGGGCCTTTTGGATAATCCTGATGATGGCCAAATAAAAATTAATAATGTTGATCATACTAATTTACATGATCGAAAACGCACAAAAACAAGAAGACAAGATATAGGTTTTATTTACCAATTTCATCATTTATTGCCAGAATTTACTGCAATTGAAAATTTGATCTTACCTCAATTAGCTGATGGAGTTAAAACCTCTAATGCCATGCATCGAGCTATGGAACTTTTAGTTTCTGTAAACCTTGAGAACCGAGCTTATCATCGCCCTGCTGAATTGTCAGGAGGCGAACAACAACGAGTTGCATTTTGTAGAGCTATGGTTAATTCACCAAAATTACTTCTTGCTGATGAACCTACAGGAAACTTAGATCCTGATACAGCAATGCATGTTTTTAAACTGCTTATGCAACTAGTCCGAAAGACAGGAATGTCTGCATTGATTGCAACACATAATTATGAATTATCTAAACTTATGGATCGACAAGTTGCGCTTCAAAAAGGTCAATTGGTCGAAGTTTAATTAGTACATATTTCTTTTAAATTTAACCAATCTTCATCATCTAATATCGGTAAATATTGTTCTGCCACTAGGTCAGTAGTCATTATTAAATCCGACCGATTTGCATGAACAGCAAATCTTGTGCGAGGAATCTCAGCTACGTTGAATAACTCAATAATCGTTTCTGCTTTTGGTGCAGAAAGAGAGCTAAAGATCTGATTATTTGCAAAATATTCTAAATCAGAGTTATCTATATCCCCAGTACCTAAGAATTTTAATGTTTTTTTCAATCCCATTGATTTAAAAAGATCAAATAAAGGTGATTTTTCATCTTCAAGGGCCCTTTCAAGTATTGCGTAGCCAGCTATTAAATTTGCATTTTCTTCTTGATGGGTTAGCCTATGATTAAGTAATATATTTCCTCCTGGGAGATGTAAGCTTGGGCGGTTACCCATTTCAATTATTCTAATTCGATTTGATGGAGAGCCTATAACACGATTTTCTAATCGTCGAAGTGCACGCTCTCCTTCGGGGGTAGTACAAATAGAACCTGTTGTTTTTTGGATTGATTTTAAAATAACTTCTCCAATTTCAACGGCTTTAGAATCTGGAACAATGTTTGATGCATATTGTGTCAAAGCATTGGGTAGCCAGAAAATGGATATTGTTAAAAACGTTATTAAAATTCCTGATCCTAAATACAATCTCAACCTTCCAGGGTGTGGGCGCCTGGCTTCTATTGAAGCTTTTATTTTATCTATAGCAGAGATCATTATTTGATCGTCAATTTCTAGGGTTTCTTCCCCAAGATCATCTACTGTGAATATTGTTCCATTTTCACTATTGCCAGCATCTTCTATTGCAGCAAGTGACCAATGAGTAATTGGGCGATTATTTATATCACTCAAAACTAAAGTGGACTCACCAAAAGATACTATTACTTCACGGCGTTGTGAATCTTTTGAATCACGCCAAAGGCCAAGTGATTCAAGCCTTTCGAATTCTTTAATTGCAGTCATTTAATTTTTGCCAGTTCACAATTAGTATCTATTGACCATATAATCTGAGATGAAGTTAAATTTATTCTAAACCTAATTATTGTTTTGCAAAAGTGCTTTAAGCTCTTTTTCAGCATCTAGCCTAAGATTTTTCATGTCCTCAATAGCTTTTTGTATTTCTGATTTTCGATCTTCTAATTCTATTGTTTGTTTGTTGGCCATATCAATCCATGCTTCAATTTGTGTCTGATTTTGATTTTTACGATCATACATTGCAAGCCATTGACGAATTTCTTCAAGAGAAAAGCCAAAGCGCCTGCCACGCTTTATCAGCCTTAAAAGTGCTTTTTCTTTGTTGCCATAAAACCTTTTTTTGCCAACTTTTTCAGGGATTAGTAATTCAATATACTCATAATAACGTAGAGTTCTTGGTGTTACTTCATAAGCTTCACACATTTCTTTTAAAGTCAATTTTTCATCTGACATTATGCACCTCTACTTTTATTCTATGATAGTTTGAATGAGATTCAAGAAATTTAATAATATGTTCCAGAAAATAGAGAAAAGTAATTTTTAAATAAAACTTTACTATATGCTTTCATAATAAATGTTATTCTGAGATTATTCATAGTAATTGGAAACAAGAAATTACTTTAGGTCGTAATTAAATTTTTTTTAACTAGAAAGCTTAATTAATCCAGTTAATCGGAAACTTAAAATGAGCAAAATCTTACCCTCAAAAGTTACTCATAGACGTGTACTGTATTTGGCTATTCCTGTGGTTTTATCTAATGCTACAATGCCAATCTTGGGTGCAGTTGATACCGCTGTCGTAGGACAAATGGGGCTTGCTGCACCAATAGGTGCTGTTGGAATTGCTGCAGTGATCATAACGGCAATTTTTTGGCTTTTTGGCTTTTTGCGGATGGGTGTGTCAGGTCTGACTGCTCAAGCCTTGGGTGAGAAAAATATTATAGAAGCAAATGCTTTGCTAATTAGGTCTTTGATAATTGGATTCGTGGTTGGTTTATTTTTTATAATTTTACAATCCCCACTTTTTTTTGGTGCATTATATATTTCGCCCGCTTCAGAAGATGTAAAATTTTTAGCAAAAGAATATTTAAATATTAGAATTTATAGTGGGCCAGCCGTTATAGGGCTATATGGAATTACTGGTTGGTTGATTGCAAAAGAAAGAACAAAATCTATATTTCTTATACAATTTTTAATGAATGCTATAAATATTTCATTAGATCTAGTATTTGTGCTTCAACTTGAAATGGGAGTTGAGGGTGTTGCATCTGCAAGTTTAATCGCTGAATGGTCTGGTTTTTTAATTGGTCTTTGGTTAACTAAAGAAGCATTTGGTAAAAGTACCTGGAAAAATAAAAAACATATCTTTGATACAATACGCCTTAAGAAAATGGCAATTGTAAATACTGATATTTTGATACGGACACTTTTACTACAAGCGGCAATACTTAGTTTTATTTTTTTAGGCTCTTCATTTGATGATAATACATTGGCCGCAAATCAAATACTTATTCAATTTTTACATATTGCTTCTTATGGATTAGATGGTTTTGCGGTGGCTTCAGAATCTTTGGTAGGAAAAGCAGTAGGCGCAAAAAAAATAAATGATTTGCGCCAAACAGTGAAGGTGACATCTATATGGGGAGCAATAACTATTATTTTTATGACAGCATTTTTTGGGATTTTTGGTGATATATTTATTAAACTTATGACTACCTCAATTGATATCCAAAATATTACTACACAATATCTACCTTGGATGATTATGGCGCCACTTGCTGGTGGTGCATCTTGGATGCTTGACGGTATTTTTATTGGTGCAACCAGAACAGCTGATATGCGAAATATGATGATTATCTCATTTATTGTTTATATCATCAGTATAATTATATTTTTACCATACTTTGGGAATCATGGTCTGTGGCTGGCGTTAATAATATTTTATATAGCACGCGGTATTACCTTAGGACTTCGTTATAATAAAATTGAGATATCTTTGACCACAAAGTCTGGTTAATAATTTTATAGATAATCTTCTATAGCTGAGCCGACTGCTTGGCTAATATGTTCATATCCATTTCTTTCTAAAAGCTCATCCAAGCCTTTTGCAATATCGTAACTAAGGGAAAGTCCATGGAACACTAAAGCTGTGTATAATTGAATTATTGATGCTCCTGCTTTGATTTTCTCAAATGCAGCTTCGGCAGAGTCTATTCCGCCTACTCCAATAATAGGTATATTACCCTCCAATTCATTTGCTAACTTTGCTATTACTCTTGTCGATTTTTTAAATAATGGTTTTCCTGATAATCCACCCGTCTGATTCTGGTGCTTACTTTTTAGATTGGTTCGATCTAAGGTTGTATTGGTTGCAATGATTGCATCAATTCTTGTATGGCGAGCCACTTGAGCAATTTGAGAGATTTCTTCATTTGTTAAATCTGGAGCGATTTTCAAAAATATTGGAATTTTCTTTCTTAATTTATTGCGTGTTTCCATAACACCTGTAAGTAAAGCTGAAAGAGCTTTTTCACCCTGTAAATCGCGAAGCTTTTCAGTATTTGGTGATGACACGTTCACAGTAGCAAAATCAATAAATTCACCACATGTTTCTAAAACTTTAACAAAATCAATTGCACGATGTGAGCTATTTTTATTTGCGCCTAGATTAAGTCCAACTATACCTTTAGCTGGGCGCTTTGATAAACGATTTGCAATGATTTCCATGCCTTCATTATTAAAACCAAATCTATTAATTGAGCCGTGATCTTCATTGAGCCTAAATAAGCGTGGCTTGATATTGCCTTCTTGTGGAAATGGAGTAGCAGCACCAACTTCAATAAAGCCAAACCCAGTATTTAGTAAAGGTGCAATGACTTCAGCATTCTTATCAAATCCAGCCGCTAATCCAACAGGGTTCAAGAGATCTAGCCCTGCTATATTTTGCCTCAAGCGTTTACTGGTATAAACTTTGCGATTTGGTGTCATACCATATTTCAATGCCTTAATTGCTAAATTATGGGCATTTTCTGGATCAGTTTTGTGTAATAGTTTTAACCCTAATTTTTCTACGATATTCATTTAAGGTCTTCCGGAAATACATGAGAATTTTCTTTTGATGGTAAAGGTTTTATCCATAATGCATCATCTAAACTTAATTCATCATATAAATGGGGGAATAATAAATCTCCTCGTGATTTTTCATATATAAGATTTTTGCCTAAATCGGTGTCGTTAAATGCCAAAAGCATAAGGTCGTCTTCATTTTTAAAATACTTAATTGCAGTTTCTACAACTGTTTCTGCAGTTGAAAAGTGTATATACCCATCTTTTATATCTATAGGTGCACCTTTTGATTTTCCATTATCTCTCAGGTACGCCCATTCGTCTGCTCTTAAAATTTTATATATAATCAATTTAGGCCTCAAATATTGCTTTAAAATTTTTAAAGCCTTTTATTTCAATAGGATTACCAGATGGATCTCGGAAAAACATTGTGCGTTGTTCTCCTGGTTCACCCTCAAAGCGAATTTGTGGTGGAATTTCAAATTCTAAGTCTGTGTTTATTAAACGTTTTGATAAAATCAACCAATTATCTAATGATAAAATAATTCCAATATGTGGCATTGGAACCATATGGTCACCTACTTTTCCAGTATTCTTGGTCTCAAAAGGCTTGCCAATATGCAAGGAAATTTGATGACCAAAAAAATCAAAGTCCACCCAAGTGTCTGTTGAGCGACCTTCAGTACAACCTAATAAATTTCCGTAAAATTCACGTGATTGTTTCAAGTCGGTTACGTGATATGCCATGTGGAATAATGATTTCATTTGATACTCTTAACACGTCAAATGAATTGCCCCAAGTCTGTTTTAGAATATTTATAGTGAAAAATTAATTATTTACTTATGATAATCTTATTATGCATATTACATTAGATTAACTCACTTAAGGTATAATAATGGTAAAGCATCATTACGGATTACCGTCATTGAAAATGATTGGAACATTTGAAGCAGCTGGGAGGCTTAAATCGTTTAAAGATGCAGCAGATGAATTGCACGTCACACCAGGTGCAGTCAGTCATCAAATTCGTAGTCTTGAACAAGAATTGGATATGAAATTATTTCTGCGAGAATCAAGGGCTGTTAATTTAACTCCAGAGGGAAAGGATCTCTTTGAAGTAGTATCAAGCTCTTTAAATGAAATAGGCCAAACAGTAAAAAAATTACGTGAATTAAATGAGACACAACATATTTCAATTGGCTCGACAACTGCAGTATTATCTATGTGGTTGTCTCAAAAAATTGCACAATTTTGGCGTGAATATGGGCATATCCAAATAAATCAGGAGGTTAGAGATCGTCCTTTCAGAAGGCCATTAAGCTTAGATATGATTGTGGAATATTCAACTAATCCTCCAGAGGAAACGTCTAATATTCTATTTGAAGATACATTATTACCTTTATGCAGTCCTGAATTTGAAGGAAAAAATATATCTAGATTAGAGCAACTTTCTAAGTCATATTTAATTCATTTGGATGCAAAAGATACCAATTGGACAAGTTGGGCAAATTGGTTTGAAACATTAGATTATAATGGTGAGATATCAGTCCGACATCGTGTAAACAATTATGCCATTGCATTGCAGCTTGCTCAAGACGGAATGGGTGTTGTTTTGGGGTGGAGGCATTTAGTAAAGCCATTGATTGAAAGTGGAAGTTTAATTCCATTAACGAAGTATGAAATAGCTGCCCCTGGAAAATTTTATCTTGTACAATCTAAGGGTAATCAGAAAAAATATTCAAAGATATTTAGTGAGTGGTTATTGTTGCAAGATAAGTGAAATAAATTCACTCTTTAATAAATAAAACTCGGTTGTTTGATTCATATGATTATGGAAATAATTCTTAGAATCTAAGGAGTTTTAAAATGTCAAATTTATCATCTGTCATAGAGCCAGTGAACACTGCTAAAGGCTTACCTAATGAACATTATATCGATGATGTGATTTTTAAGGAAGAAAAAGAAAGTGTTCTATTTGCAAACTGGTCAGCAATTGGGTTTGCAAAAGATACTCCTAAAGTAGGTGATGTTAATCCTATCACTTTTCTTGGAATGCCTTTACTTATTGTGTGTGATAATGACAAACAGGTTCGTGTATATCAAAATACATGTCGTCACCGAGGCATGATTTTAATCTCAGAAAAAAGAAATATACGTGGAACAATTCGTTGCCCTTATCACTCTTGGTGCTATGGGTTAGATGGTCAATTGCGCTCAACCCCACATGTAGGAGGGCCGGGACAAAATACACATCCAGACATTAAAAGAAACGAATTAGGCCTTATAGAAATTCGAAGTTATGTTTTTATGGATGTAGTATTTGTAAATATTTCAAATAAAGCTGCACCGTTTGAAGAAGTTCACAAGGATATTATAAATCGTTGGCAAGAATTTGATAAACCACTTTATCATAATAGAGATAGTGCGTTTGAATTATCTGTAAAAAGCAATTGGAAATTGGCAGTTGAAAATTATTGTGAAAGCTATCACTTACCGTGGGTACATCCAGGATTGAATTTAGTTTCTCGGCTTGAAGATCATTACCACCTAGAAAACCCTTTGAAATATTCTGGTCAAGGCTCGTACGTTTATTCTCAATTAAAAGGAGATGATGATGAAGTTTTTCCTGATTTTAATGGTCTTGAAAAAAAATGGAATACAGCGTCTGAATATATATCACTTTACCCAAATGTATTATTCGGGGTTCATCGAGACCATACGTATGCGATAATACTAGAACCTGAAAACATAAATACGACCCGAGAACATGTTGCTATATATTATGCATCAGCCGAAGCTACTAAAGCACGGTTTAAAGGTTTGCGAATGAAAAATAAAACCTTTTGGGAAAATGTTTTTAAGGAAGACATCTTTGTTGTTGAAGGCATGCAAGAGGGAAGAAGTGGTAAATTCTTTGATGGTGGTAAGTTTTCTCCTGTAATGGATGGGCCAACACATTTATTTCACGAATGGGTAGCTACGCAAATTAACTTGGGACGAAAAGAGTTGTAGTATTGTGACTAGGTTCGAACGATTAAATACTAAAATATTAGATGCACATAAAAATGGAAATATTAATATCTTGGTAGATATATATTTTATGCTAGGTAATGAAGAATTAAAAAAGTCTGCAATAAAATCAGGATGTTTTTTACTTACTCAAGCATTTGTTTATGCACTTGAAGCTGGTGATTGTCGTGCACAAGAAATTCGTCAAATATTAATATCGTATGGAAGAGAAGAATAATGAAAACTCATGCACAAGCAGTTGTAATTGGTGGTGGATTAATTGGTTGTTCAATACTTTATCATTTGACGAAATTAGGCTGGAAAGATGTAGTTCTACTTGAACGTGATGAATTAACTTCAGGTTCTACATGGCATGCTGCAGCAAACCTTCATGGGCTTCATGATAATAATAATATTTCAAAATTACAGTACTATACAATGCAATTATACAAAGATTTAGAGGTAGAGACTGGGCAAGGATGTGGAATCTTTCAACCAGGATCTTTATATTTAGCCCAGACTGAACAAAGAGAGCATCAGCTGCGTATACAGGCAGCAAAAGCTAAATATTTTAATGCAGAATTCTATGAGATTTCCATTGATGAAGCAAAGTTAAAAAACCCATTAATAAATTATGATGGAATTCGGTGTGTAATGTTTGAGCCTGATGGTGGTAATGTTGATCCCTCCGGAGTAACCCAAGCTTACGCGTCAGGAGCGCGAAAAATGGGTGCTGAAATACACCGATTTACTCCAGTAATAGCTACAAACAAAAAAAATAATGATACTTGGGATGTGGTTACTCCAAAAGGAACTATTAATACTCAATGGGTTATAAATGTTGCTGGTTTATGGGGTAGGGAAGTTGCTGCAATGGCTGGTATCAAATTACCATTACAGCCAACTGAACATCAATATCTTGTAACTGATACAATTCCTGAAATTGAAAAAATGAAATATAGATTACCATCTGTAGCTGATCGCGATGGAGAATATTATATGCGTCAAGAAGGTAACGGATTACTGATTGGTGCTTATGAAAAAGATATGAAGTTTTGGGCAGAAAAAGAAACACCAAGTGGATTCGGTCATGAATTATTTGCTGATGACCTTGATAGAATTATGGAAAATATATCGCGCGCGATGGATAGAGTGCCTGTTGCTGCAAATGTTGGCATAAAGCGCATTATTAATGGTCCAATGATATGGTCTCCTGATAGCTCTGCATTATATGGGCCTATTCCTGAACTCAAAGGTTATTTTTGCTGTAATGGAATTATTCCAGGTTTTAGCCAATCGGGTGGCTTAGGATTGATGACAGCACAATGGATAATAAATGGTGAGCCAGAATTTGATATGTTTCCTTGGGATGTTGCGAGGTTTGGTTCGTGGGCAGATAAAACGTTCACCAAAGACAGGGTTCGGGATCAATATTCTAATCGTTTCAAGATTCATTTTCCTAACGAAGAACGCGAAGCAGGCCGCCCTTTGAAAATGCGTCCTGTTTATGAAAAGCAAAAATCCTTAGGTGCAGTGTTTGGTTTAAATTTTGGTTGGGAGCACCCTCTATGGTTTGCTGGTGAGGGGCAAAAAGGTAAAGAAGATTATGGGTTTGATCGTCAAAATTGGTTTGAAAAGGTTGGTAATGAATGCCGTGCATTGAGAAAAGGTGTTGGTATAATAGATATTTCAAATTTTGCTAAATATGAAATCAAAGGTGAGGGCGCAACTGATTGGTTAAATAAAGTTGTTGCAAACGAGGTTCCAAGTAAAATTGGCGCTTCTTGTTTGACGCCCTTACTTGGTGTCAGGGGCGGAATAGCTGGAGATTTTACTATAACTAAACTTTCAAATGAGCATTTTTGGATGATTGGATCAGGAATGGCTGAACGATATCATCAAAGATATTTTAATTCAGTTGATTTGCCTAAGACAGTTTCTTTTATTAGTCAGACGTCCGAATATTGTGGTTTTAATATAGCTGGTCCCAAATCTCGAGAATTACTCTCTAGATTATGCCAAGAAGATTTTAGTACAAATAATTGGAAATTTATGCATTCAAAAATTATTTCTATTATTGGGGCTGAAGCAATTGCAATTAGGATCTCGTTTACTGGGGACCTTGGTTGGGAAATTTATGTAAAAGAACAATTCCAATTAAAGTTATATGAAGCATTAATTGATATGGGATCCGATTTTAAAGTTCAGCCTGTTGGCTCGCGCGCATTAAGTAGTTTACGAATCGAGAAAGGGTATGGATCTTGGGGTAGAGAATATAGTCCTGAATATTGGCCGCAGGAAGTGGGTTTGGATAAATTAATTAAAATGGATAAACCAAATTTTTTAGGGAAAAAAACCTTTCAAAACTTAATGAACAAAAAACCACGTGAGAAATTAGTGATCCTTGAGATAGAAGTAAATAATGCTGATGCAAGTGGAGGTGAGCCTATATTTCTCAATGATGGAACACCAGTAGGCAGAGTAAGTTCTGGAGCTTATGGATATACCGTAGAGAAATCTTTGGCACTCTGCTTCATAAGATCTGAGCATGTTGGTGAGGGTAACAAATTTGATGTTTCCATTTTAGGTAAACCACATGCAGCTATTCAATTAAAAGAAGCACCATTTGATCCTCAAGGGCTGAGGTTGCGGGCATAATGGCTATAAT
>FZLS01000034.1 GCA_900197625.1 Rhodobacteraceae bacterium Water-Bin34
CTGATGGTAATAATTATATTAATATAAATTGGAGTGATACATCAACTGGTTCAGATACTGATCCTTATGATTTAAAATTCTCGCATAAGAGAACACCTAGAAGTAATTCGACAAATGGCTCAGCAACACTAACATTTGGCGGCACCTTTACAGTGATTGATGGTGTTACAACGAATGCTACTGGTCACGTAACTGGTGCTAATACAAAAACTCTTACAATGCCGGCTAATCCAAATACTAATACATTCTTAAATGATGTAACAGCTATTACTGATAATACAACTGATATTAAATTAGTTCACACTATGTCTAGCGGCTCTACCCACGATATTGTTATAGAAGCTGGAGACGGTATTACACTAACAGATAATCCTAATAATGATTATGCATTTGAAATCTCTGTTGATGAATCTGGCCTTAACTTTGATAATTATACGTCTTGGACATTTATGGAAGGTAATGGTACTGAGACTGGAGTTATTACTTCAGGAGATACCTTACACTTCGAACAAGGTGGTATTACAACAGTTGAAAAGACTGCTGATGATCAATTAACGATTACTACTCCTGGAACAAATCTTAGTCATAGTACTAGTACGACTCAAGTAACAGTAGCTAGTAGTACCGGGACGAGTACAATAATTGGAGAAGCTACTAGTTCAAAAGCTGGTGTAATGACCACTGCGCATCATGATAAACTTGATGGTATTGATGCGGGGGCTGATGTTAACCAAAATGCATTTAGTAGTATTATGGCTAATACATACGATTCTAGTACTCAGTCTGGAATAAATGTTGCAGTACTTTCTGCTGACAGTACGACCGATACAGTCACTATTGAAACTGGTCACGGATTTACGACTACAGCAAGCGCTACAAACGATTCAATGACAATCAATAGAAATAATGATTGGAGAACAAAATATGATAATGATAATGCTTATGTAGGTAATAAGTCAAAAGAATATATATATTTCGATCCAGCTGGTGAGGTTAAGTTATATTCTCATGGTAATGAAAATGTAAGATTTTATAATCCTGGCGGAACCGTGAATAGTGTTATGTATTTCCCACATTCGATGGGACCTGCTATGGGCCTTAAAACTGATGAAAGTACTGGTGGTAATAAAATAGAAATCTTTACTGAAAGCGGTTCTGACCTAGATGCGAAATTTATATTTACTCATACTGGAGCGTTACATGTACATGATAATATTACGGCTTTTTCAAGTTCAACTGCCTCTGATGTTAAACTTAAAGAGAACATTGAAAGAGTTGAAGGAGCATTAGATAAAGTATCGCAACTGGACGGTGTAACATTTACTTGGAAGAGAGATGGAAAAGAATCTGCTGGTGTTATTGCGCAGAATGTAGAAGCAGTATTACCGTCTGCAGTAACAGAAGTTGAAGCGTTTGAAGGTGAAGAAATTAATAAGCATGTTGACTATACGCAATTATCAGCATTGTTTATTGAGGCAATTAAAGAATTAAAAGAAGAAAATAAATTACTTAGAGCTGAGATTGAAAGCCTAAAAGATATAAATAGTTAAAGGAAATTAGAGAATGGCGATATATTCTAACTTAACAGTAGATCAAGGTTCAACATTTTCAGTGGCAATCGATGTAACTGATAGTTCTGGAGATGCTTTGAATCTTACTGGATATGGAGTTGCAGGGCAAATAAGAAAAACTTATAGCTCTACTACATTTACGCCTTTTACAGCTTCTGTCTATAACCAAGTAGGCGGAGTTGTAAAAATAGAGTTATCAGCGGCAACTACTAATCTAATGAAGCCTGGAAGATACGTCTATGATGTAGAAATTTCTAGGACTATTAATGCTACAGATGAAGTTACTCGTATAGTCGAAGGGCAATTAGAAGTAAGACCAGGAGTTACTAAAGCGACATGAGCATAAAAGCTAAGATTAGACAAACAGGAAATTTAAAAGGTAAGGCGCAGTCACAGAACGAAATTGTAGCTACTTCAATGAAGATCCAAGCTGGTGAATTAAGGCTTGGTGATTTGGCTGATGTTGATGCATCCGCTCAGGCAGATGGCACTATGATGATTTATGACGCAACATCAGGCACATATAAAATTACAACTCAGATTGAAAATGAAAATCTGAATATAATAGGAGGCACGTACTAGTGGCTAATTTGACAAGAATAAAAATCTTAACTACGGGGTCAACCACTACCGCTCCTAGTAATCTAAAAACTGGTGAGCTGGCCTACTCATATGTAGCTGGCACGCAGGCAAATAACGGTGACAGATTATATATCGGAACAGGAGCTGAAAGCGGAAATCCTGCTGTTGCATCAACGGTTGATATTATTGGTGGTAAGTATTTTACTAGCTTATTAAACCATGAGGCCGGTACATTAACGAATGGCGCTGCAGTAATTGTTGGACCAACTGGAAAGATTGATCAATTTAATGTAGACAATTTAAAATTAGATGGAAATTCTATTACTTCTACCAATACTGACGGTAATATAGTAATTAATCCAAATAATAATGGTAAAGTTGTATTACATAATACATTTATTAATGGAACAAGTGTAAGTTTAGAAGAATTCATTTATGATACGGTCGGAGGAGCAGTAACTGCAGGGACAGGAATTACTGTTACTAATGACGATGCTGGTAACTCATCGACAGTTTCTATTACAAACACTGGAGTAGCTGCAGGAACATATGGTTCGGCTTCAAAAATTCCAGTACCTGTCGTAAACGCTCAAGGTCAAATCACATCTATTAGTGATGTTCATCTTCCAGACTTAGCATTTTCTGGAGATTCTGGAACAGGAGCAATCGATCTTAATACTGAAACACTTACATTCAGTGGTGATACCGGAATTACTACAACAGTAAGTACAAATGATGTTAGTATTGATTTAGACGATACTACTGTCACCCCCAATCAGTACGGTTCAGCGACTCAGATTGCACAGTTTACGGTCGACGGTCAAGGTAGGTTAACACAAGCTGCCAATATTAATATTGCTACGACTCTTAATATCGCTGCAGATAGTGGAACAGACGATGGCGTTGCTCTATTAACCGACACGCTTACAATTTCTGGTACAGCTAATGAAATTGAAACATCTGTTACAGGCGATACAATTACAGTCGGATTACCTAACAACGTAGAAATTGGTAATAATCTTGTTGTTGGTGGTAACCTAACGGTCGAAGGAACAACTACTACAGTTGAATCTACTATTATTGCGCTATCCGATCCTGTTATTGCTCTTGCGGACGATACTACATCAGTTACTTCAGACGGCTTTGATCGTGGTGCTAGATTTAAGTGGGGTAACGGAACAGCTGTTAAAACTGGTTTCTTTGGTTTTGACATTCAAACAGAAAGATTTGTATTTACTAAAGACGAAACAGTTACATCTGACAATTTCTCATCACCTTGGGGTGACGCTGAATTTGGAAACGTTTATGGTACTGGTGCTGACTTTGGCAATGTACAAGTTGGACTAGGCGACAATCAGACAATTACTACTGCCTCTGGCAAATTAGTCTTAGATGCGGCAACCAATGAAGTTGAAGTAAATGCTTTCCTAGATATTAATGGCAATGCTGACGTAAGTGGTACTCTAAATTCTACAACGCTCACTCTCACAAATGACCTTGCTGTTACTCATGGTGGTACTGGAATGAGTTCCTTTACCGGCAAAGGAGTGTTTATTTCCAACAATGCTGGAACTGCAATCTCATTCTTAACTGGAACTGAAGGCAGCATCATACAATTTAACAATCAAGGTGAACCTGTCTCATCGGATATAATTGACGGCGGAGAATATTAATTCAAGGTTTCTTCTAGTATAAATAGAATAAAGGTTTACATAAACCATTAGAATTTTATACAGCTCTATATAGAGATTGACATAGGAGAAGCCTAAATTGGCCAGAAAAACAGACATTAGACTCAGGCGTTCTAATACAGAAAACGCTATACCAACTCATACCAATTTGAATGATGGCGAACTCGCCATGAACACCTATGACGGTGCTCTTTATTTTAAAAAATCTGATAACACAATAATTACTGTACACGATAATACTATTTTACATATTAATAGTAATACAAGTCGTGTCGGTATTGGAACAACATCCCCAGCCGGCAATCTTCATGTCAAATCTGTAGGTGATGTCGGCGATGCTTTACTTATTGTTGAAGCAGATGCAGATAATAATGTTGAAGGCGACAATCCAAAAATTGAATTGAGACAGGATGGTGGTTTTGTTACAGGCGCTATATACTTAGAAGGTAATGCCGCCGCTCAAGCAACTAACTCATTACAAAATGGCTTGTTAATAGATGCAAAGGGAGCTTCAAATGATGGAGGTACACTTCAGTTTGCTACTGGCGGATTAGCAGCTAATCAAAGCGGTGGGCCAACTAATAGCGCAGTGAGAATGACAATTCTGCGAGACGGAAATGTAGCCATTGGTCAAATCACCTCTAGTCATAAACTTACAGTAGCAGGAAATACTTTCTTATCGGGTGATAATAGACATATATATTTTGGCGGTACTGATACTTTTATTGGAGAAAATTCTAATTCTAATAAACTAGAATTAAGAGGCGGTGGATCTAGCTCATCCGAAACAGTTTATGTTAATAGTAATGGAGCAGTGGGTATTGGGATAATTGCACCTACTGAAAAGCTTCATGTTGTTGGTAATGCAATTTTCCATTCTGCCGCGGGATACGGAGACTTACGCGTTGGGAGAGGATCCAACCAAGAAATTAAATTATATGTTAATGATGCAAATACGCAAATTATTGGGTATCAGGATAGTGACGATAATGGAAATCATTCTTTTGATATAATCAGAGAGTTTGATGGTTCTGGTGAAAATGATTTTACTATTAGAAAGGGGTCAGGATCAGTACAATTTTCTATTAATAAAGATGGTAATATTACATTTAATAATGCATTTACTTTTCCAAATGCAGATGGACAAGCTGATCAGATATTAAAAACAAACGGAAGTGGTACCTTAACTTGGTCAAATGATTCTGGTGGTGGAGCGTCATTTAGTCTATCTGATAATGATAACGATACACTTGTTCAAGTAGAAAAAAATACCGATGAAGATATAATTAGATTTGATGTTGCAGGTTCTGAAGTTGCTCAAATGACTGACGATGGTGTTGTATTAAATGATGGATATAATTTTGAAGGCGATGTTATTGGAGCTATTAAATTTAAGGCACAAGCTGGCGAAGCACTTACAAAAGGTGACACTGTTTATATTTCTGGTATATCAGGTAATACTACTATTGTATCAAAGGCTGATGCAAATGACGCTGCTAAAATGCCGGCATTTGGATTAGCTGCAAGTACAGTAAGTTTAAATGCTGCGGTACAAATTGTAACGTTTGGTACTTTACAAGGAATAGACACATCATCATATTCAGAAGGCGATGAACTATATGTTAACGTATTAGCTGGTACACTTACAGATAGCGCTCCTACAGGTTCCAGTGCTGCATTACAAAAAATAGCAAAAGTTACTCGATCAGACGCAAGCGCTGGTTCAGTAAAAGTTTCAGGCGCTGGAAGAACAAATGCTACTCCTAATCTTGATGAAGGTAAAATATTTGTAGGTAATTCTTCAAATAAATCTGTTCAAGGCGATGATACACTTCATGTTGATATGGCTAATAGCCGTGTTGGTATTAATAAAGCTTCTCCCGACCGTTCACTGCATATTGATGGAACTGTTAGAATCGACGGGGGAACAGGAGTAGTTTCGACTGGTGTTTTAGAAGTAATGCAAAATGGCGATACTGCCAATAACGCAATCGCTCTAACAAGTAGTAATGCCGTTTCAACTAGGATATGGAAAAATGGTAGTGGAACATTTTTTATTGGATCGTCTAGTGCTAATAACGCTTTTCAACAATTAGTAAATGGCAATACTACTATCAATGCTCAAGAGTTTACTATAGCACATGCCAACCCAACTCTTATATTAAAAGACACAACTGACGACGATGATCATAATATATTATTTAATGACAGCTCCAATAATACTATTGCTAAAATAAGTACAGCTTTACCAGTAATAGATGATTTAAATATTGGTACTGTTGCTGCTAGGGAATTTAATCTATTCACAAATAACACCACAGCGTTGTCGATTGACACATCTCAAAACTCAGTATTTGCTGGTGACGTTTCTATTTTGAATGGGACAAGTGGTAAGCAATCTAGTGATATACTATATATTGGCGGATCCGGTTTAGGTAGCAGTGATGCAGCAATTTATCTGGGAAATAACGGAGACGGAACTGGATATGGATGGAGATTTTTCTATAAAGGTTCTGGTGATGTCAATGAAAATAGATTAATTATTAGATCTGAAAATAATGGCTCACCAGTCGATGCATTATCATTTGCCCAAGATGGCCAGGCATTATTTGGTGATAGCATTGTAATGGGCAATAACGAGAAGATATATTTCTCATCAAACGGTAGCGCGAATACTGGATCATCGTATTGGTATAGGGCTGGTGGTAATGCTACTAGATTGTTATATAGAGATAATGTTTTAGTATTTGACTCATATCAAGATCATGCTGCTGAATTTAGAAACTCTAACGATGATGTTATATTTACGGTCAATCCAAATGCCACTGCTACTAATAGTGTAACAACAGTTACTAATGGTAACCTTTCTATTACGAATGGAGCATTAAATATTGGAGGATCTGAGCTTTCTGACAATAACAGAAACGTAACAACTAATAATTTAACCGTCGGTGGTAATTTAACAGTTAATGGTTCTGTAACAACGTTAAACACTGCCACGCTTACCGTTGATGATTTAAATATTACAATTGCTGATGGAGCCGCCAATGCAGCTGCCGCAAATGGTGCTGGAATTACGGTTGATGGTGCAAATGCTACAATTACATATACATCAGCTCAAAATGAATGGAACTTTAATAAAAATGTAGTAATGGGCGGAAAAGACACAGCTGCTACTTTTCCACTTATGGTAAAATCTGATTCTGCGCATAAGGGAATTCATATAGAAGAAAATTCTGGTGCCGAAAGCTGGCAGATGGGCGTTAGTGTTACTGGCGATTTACACTTTTATAATTCTGGTTCTAATACTGCTTCTGTCACTTTTGAAGATAGTGGTGATGTTGGTATTGGGGTATCAGCGCCAGGCCAGAAATTAGATGTTGCAGGTAATGTTCGAGTTACAAATAACGCATCATTTATGGGAACAAATGTCGCTGGTAGTTCTAGGTCGCTTGTGCATTTGGGTAATGATAATATTCTAAGAATAAAAGGTAACGATTCAGAAGGTTCTGCTAATGTAATGTCTATGATTGCTGGCGGTAGTGTTGGTATTGGAACTACTGCACCAATCGCTAAGCTTGATGTAAACGGAAGTATAAATGTAAAACAAGCTACTTCTATTGCATTATCTCAAGACACTTCTACTAGTACCGCTATTCTAGTTCCTAGAGGAGCTAAAATCGCAAGTAATACGTCAGGAAATTATATTAGAAATATAATTGAACATGGTGGTACGACTGGCAATGGTCCTATTAATATTGGCCAACAAGGCACAGCTATTATTACTGATATTAATTTATATCCAGGAAGTTCTGGAAAAATGCAAGTCTTCTCTGATGGAACTTCAACAGCTAAAGTTGTAATTGATTCTGCAGGGAAAATGAGCATAGGAAATAATTCACCAGAATATAATCTTGATATTCGTGGCGACAGTCCAGTTTTAAGAATCGCTGATGATAATTTGAACAACGTAGAAGATGCAGCAGCAATTTGGTTTGGTGAAAATGATACAAGTGAATCCAGAGGGGCTGGTATAACATATGACGGAGCTAATAACGCTTTACATTTTAGAACAAGTAATAACGGTGCAACTTTAACAGATCCATTTGATTCACAAAAACGTATGACAATACTTGAAACAAATGGTAATGTCGGAATAAACATAACAGACCCAGATGAAAAATTAGAAGTCAACGGATCTATTAAAGTAGACTATAGTGGCACAAATGCTAATATGTTTAAGCAAGGAAACGCTTTTGGTGGTGGGTCTATTACTCCTTTTAATAACAGTGGACATTTTGTTTTTAATGTAGAATATACTGCTGGAGATTCTGATTATATTTGGAAAGTAAATGATACAACTGAGCTGATGAGACTTGAAGAACAAGGACAGCTTGGTATTGGCACTAATAATCCAACTGAAAGATTGCACGTATCTAATACAACTGGCGGCGAGACTAAAATACGAATCGATTCACTAGACGCTGCTAGGCGAAATTATATTGGTATTACTGGACATGACAACTTAGTATTGGCTGCAGATGCCGGTAATGAGGGCGCGGACAGTTCTATTAGATTTAATGTTGATAATGCAGAAGTTGGTAGATTTACGCACCATGGAAGATTTGGAGTTGGGGGAATTATTCCATCTACTACTTTAGAAATTTCTGATAGTGCGCCTAAACTAAGAATTACAGATACTAGAAATATTACATGGACCGTAGGTGATACTATGGCCTCAATTGAATTTGATAGTGACGATACATCAGGAGGAGCAGGGACCTCAGCTGAGCCTAGAGCGGCAATTACAATGTATGCGGCCAGTACTTTTGGTTCATCAACAGGCCTAGCCTTCCATACTAAGTCTGATACTACAGACTATCCAACTAAGCAAATGGTTATTACTAACGACGGCAAAGTTGCTATTGGTACTTTAACTGCAAATGCCAAACTTCATGTATCAGATGCATCTGCACCGACATTTAGACTTTCAAGAACTGGCACAGGTCAAATTTGGCAACAGTCTATTGATTCAAGCGGTAGATTTCTTTTACAAGAAGGAGCAAGTGAAGGTGGTACAAAATATACTAGATTAGCAATAGATGATGATGGAAACGTAGGTATCGGCACAGGTGATCCAGGAAGGAAATTGCACGTTGAAGGGGACAACAACACTGCTATAACTGTTGTATCACCAAATACAAACTATGCCCAATTAGCTTTAGGTGATACAGATGATGATAATTATGCTCAACTAATATTAGATAATGCTACTAATAAACTACAACTCCAAAACGGTGGCGGAGGAGTTGTAGGCGAAAGAGGAATTACATTAGATAGTTCAGAAAATGTTGGCATTAAAACGTCTTCTCCAAGAGAAGAGCTAGAAGTTAATGGTACTATATTTGTAACTCCGGCTAGCTATGCATCAAATCAAAATACGTATATTGTAAAAGTAGGAGCCTCAAACAATACTAGTTGGGACGGCATGGGCTTTAAGCTTAAGTCTTTATCAGGTGGATCGCCGTATATAAGCGTTATGGGAAGTCCTTCTGTTGAATCGATGGTTTGGAAAGGCCAGCATGTAGGTATGGGAATTGCTAATCCATCTGGGAGCGGATCAAGAAATACTTTACATATTGATAACATAAGTAACGGCTCAGCAATAAGACTATCGCAAAATGACTCAGGAGCGTTATTTAGATATGACACAACTTCTGGTTTACAAATGGGAACCATTACTACTGAAAATTTAGCACTTGAAACTGACGATGTTGCTAGGTTGACAATTGCTGGAGATACTGGTAATGTTATTATTGGCACTACTACACCACAGCCTGAAAAGCTTTATGTACAGGGCCCTGCAAGAATTGTTGGCCAAGGTAATACACAACCCGCATTTGAAGTATTTTCTAGTGCGGATAACGATGCCACTGATTCTTATAATGCAATGTTTATTGATTATAATGTTACCGGCAATCAAACAATTGTTTCCGCTGATACAACACACAAAGCTTTATTTATTGACGTAGATTCAACTGCAACGGGCGGAGACACCGCAGATGAGCATAGACTTTATGGCATGCACATCGATTTAGATGCTAATGGCGATAGCGATATCGTTTACGGCTCTTTAATTCACTCAGAATCTAATGCGGCCGCCGGACAGGTTACCTCTTTATATGGCGTATATGGTCACGCCGGAAACGATACTTCAGGTACTGGTAAAGTACTCAATGCGTATGGCGGATATTTTAATGCACAGTTTCAGCATAGTTCTACAAATACGACTAAAGATCAAAATTTAATAGGTGCTTACGCACGTGCCGCGGTTGTTGCAACAGCTGATGGCGGCGGAATGAATGATATTACTGGATTATTTGCTGAGGTCGAAATTGATGACATTGGTCAGGCCGGGGTAATGGATAATGCGTATGTAGTAAGATCATATTATGACAATGATGATACAGCTAATAATTATATGGATATGGCAAACACGTATCTATTCCATGGATCATACGGTGGTGGAATTCCTGCTAATGCAAATAATCCTTACGGCCTCCACATTAACACTATTGTTAATAATTACCTCAGCGGCGCTTTAGGTATTGGGCTTCAACCGACTGGCCAGTCCTGGGCTTACAAATTAGACGTTCAAGGAGAAGCTAATAAAGGCGCAACTAGAATAAGAAATAATACTGTTACTAGTTCCGATTGGTGGTCAAATTCGCAAGCCGCATTGATTATAGGAAATGTTGATACGAGCGAATCGGCCACAATAAAGTTTGAAAGGGCAACAAATAGAATAGTATATGGTACTAACGCTACTACTGATAAATTTATTTTTTCATCGCGGCAATCAACTTCAACTAGTTCTGAGCAAATAGTATTTGATAATAACGGAAACGTAGGTTTAGGAACTACAGCTCCAAGCCAACAGCTTCATATTAAGAAAACTGTCTCTGCTACCACAACTGCAGGTTTGGCTGGTATTAGATTGCAAAATGATGATACAGATACTAATTCTAAAACCGGTATCGTATTTCAAAAAGCTAGGCCGACGTCAGGAACTTCATATTCGTATTTGTATATGGATTCATATAATGTAGTTATGGATTGCGATGAATCATTTACTATTAAGAATAACAGCGTTAATTCATTCCATGCAAAAGGAACTGGCGAGATAGGTCTTAACAACACTAATCCGGATTATAGACTGGATATTGGAAATCAATCGTCTCCATCTACTACTAATACTATAAGAATCGGACAACAGAATGGTGGAACAGCAATTCGTGTTGGTTCCGGTAGCGGTGGTTCAGATGTAGTACTAATTAGGGTTGATGGTGATAGTACCGATGCTAAACACGATGGTATAACAGACTCTGGAGCATATGGATTCTCTTTAAAGTATAAGGGCACTGGTTCAGGAAATTTAAATTCATTTGCGATCATGGCTGACAATGGTGGCAATACAACTCAAGTAGAAGCATTAACTGTATTACAGGCCGGTGAAGTTGGTATTGCGAATGCATCACCTAAAGCGAGATTCCAAGTAGAAGAATATGGAATTGATACAACGGTAACACAGTCTTCGGCTACTACTGAAATTGCTATACACACTTTCCCAATTGCTGATTTTAGAAGTGCAAGATTTACAGTTCAAGTTACTAATTCAACTGATAATACATATCACACTACAGAGTTATTGGCTTTACACGATGGAACAACTGCAAATATTACAGAGTTTGGAACAGTATTTACTGGATCAGCGATTGAAGCTCAGTTTGATGCAGACGTAAATTCTGGAAACTTTAGACTATTAGCAACTCCTTCTTCTACAGATACCATGGAATTTAAAGTTGTATGTCATAGTCTAACAGTGTAAGATGTATAAATAGTATTATAATTTAACCGTGGACAGTGAAACGGAGTACACATGGCAACAGATCACAACTTTAAGGTCAAAAACGGCCTTGCCGTAGAAGGCGCAGATTTAAAAATAACCGGTGACGGAAACGACTCTAGAATAGAATCAGGTGGAGAAATTAGATTTCGGCCTGAAGGTTCTTCATCAAATAAAGTTAGAATTACTTTAAATGAACTAGAGGTTTCTGGTTCTATTGATGCATCTGCGAATCTAAAAACAAACAACACAACTCGTATTAATTCATCTGGAGGCTTTACTTTAGGCTCCGGATCTATGACTGGTCCAGTTACTATTTCAGCTGCAAGTGGACAAAATACCGTATTAAATCTAAACGGAGCACTAGATACATTCTTAGAAAAGGATACTGGTACTCATTTCTATATTGCTAATAATGTCGAAGATAAAGACATAAAATTTAGAATTAATGACGGTGGAACTCAAAAAATTCCATTAACAATACACGGACAGTCTGGTACGGTAGATTTAACTGGCGATTTAGACGTGTCTGGAGATCTTGCAGTTTCCGGCGATTTAAATATTACAGGTGATATCAATTCAGTTAGCACTACTGATTTGGATATTATGGATAAGACTATTACGTTGGCCAAAGGTAGTGGCTCTGCAGCAGCTGCCGATGGTGCAGGCATTATAGTCGAAGGCCCAAGTCCTGGACCATTCTTTAAATACGAATATACAAACGACCGATGGACATTAAATAGAGAAGTATTTGGTTCAGCAGGATTTATGATTGGTACAACCTCTACTGATGTTGGATTAATGAAAAATAGTTCTGGCGTATTTGATTTCCAAGCTCAGTCAGGCCGTGAAATATCATTTAGTAATGTTACGAATGGAGAGCACGTAAGAATAGACGCTGACGGACATGTGGGTATCGGAACGAATAACCCAGCTGTTAATTTACAAATTAACGATAGTACTACTACTGAACAAAATTCAGAATTTAGAATATACGGATACGATACGGGAACTAGTTCTGCAAAATATGGTAGAGTTTTTATTGATACGGGCGGTAATTTCAACCTTGCGGCTCAAGATAGTTATTTAATATTAAGTTCAGCAAATTATATTCAAGCGAATGATACGATGTACGTATTAGAAGATATACTAATGCGTAACAACAAAAAGATTCAGATGGCTGGTAGTGATGGTGGCTTTAACGGAGTAATGAAAGTTAGCACAAATGACATCGTTCAAGTTGGAGGCGTTAATGGTTGGGGTGGTACAATTGGCCAACTGGCTCTTTATAGTAATGATGCTGAAGCTGTTCGTATTGATGAAGATCAATTTGTTGGAATAGGAACTACTGATCCAACTAGAAAACTTCATGTTTATCAGCCAAATGGTACTAATGTTGTTGCTGCATTTGAATCAAGTGATGCTCAGGTATGGATTGATTTACGTGACTCGAATAGCCCTAATTATGGTGGGAGCGCTTACGGATGTTTATTAGGTCATGACCCGATTAGTGATCATTTGTTTATGGTTGCTGATGGCAATGTTACTAGACACTTTGTAATAGATAATGTTGGTCAGGTAGGTATAGGAACTACTGATCCTAAAGCTGATTTGCATGTATTAGGCGCTACAGGAAATGCTCAAGCTACAACTGTGAGATTAGGCGGCGATGGCGCAAACGGAAATCATACTCCTAAGCTAGAATTTACAGAAGGTACAACCGGCTCAAGTATGAATTTTGGGTTTTCGCTTTTAGCGGATGGTAATAGCAGTAATAATTTTCTTATAAGAAATCATAATTCCAGCACTGGCGGAGCTGTTGCAATTTGTGTCGATCGCGCAACAGGATTTGTCGGAATAGGAAATAACTCGGGTTCGCCTAAGTCTAGACTTGATATTAATTCAAGTGGAGATAACTTTGTATATTTAAATTACACCAGAAGTACTGGCGGAACTAACGCAAAGTATTGGAGATCTGGAATTGAAACGAATCATAGGTTTGCAATTGGTACAGTTAATGACGCATATAATAGTTTATCTGAGTATTTAACAATACTTAGTAGTGGTAATGTTGGTGTAGGCGTTAGTAATCCATCTGAAAAATTAGAAGTCAATGGCAATATAAAGGCAGATACATTAAAAATTGATAATATAGTATTTGAAGATGAAGATGGATCTCCTACCGATAGTATTACTGCATCTACAGAATGGGATGGAACAAATTCAACGCTTTCATTCGAAGGTTCGTCTGGACAATTATTTGCCATTAGCAATAACTTAACTGGAACTATATTCTCAGTAAATGATATTTCAGGTATTCCAAGTATTGAAGTTGAAGATGACGGAGAAATCCGTTTTGCCGAGTTTGGTGGATATGTAAAAATTGGTCACGACTCATCAGTTCCTGGTCAAGAGGCACCTCTGATCGTGACTAAGACACAGGGAACTTTACCACCAGCTCCAGACACTCCAAGTAAAAACGTTGCAGTGTTTCAAAATAATTCAACTGCCGGTGAATATTCAATTATTTCAATTATTGGTGGTAATACTGGTAGATCATCTATTCATTTAGGTGATACTGATGACGATAATGCTGGAGCTATATACTATACACATAACGATAACAAATTACATTTTAGAACTAATAGTTCTGGTGACGATGTTCAAATAGAAAGTGATGGCACGTTAAATGTTTCAACTGGTGATTTGCGTTTGGGTGTTGGTAAAAAGTTTTATATGGGTGGTGGTAATCATACATATATTAGTGAAGACATTGATGACAGATTAAGATTCTTTACCGGTGGTGCAGAGTTTATGCGATTTACTGAGGCTGGAACAGACACAGTAAACTTCTACAAACCAGTTACTTCATCAGGTACTATTACGGCTCCGGCCCTGAACGGTACGGATAATACAAACAATGTCGGGTTTAATATTGCAACAGACAGCACCAGCGGCGGTAGAGCATTTATAGTTTTAGATAGTGATTCAACTGATGGAGTTGGCGTTGGAAGTGATTATACGTATATTGGTTCAGACTATGCTTCGTTTAGAGGCTGGGTAAGTGCCGGACAAAACGGTTCTGCGGGCGGTGTAAGAGTTTCTGACGGATCGACGTCAGCGCCAACATTATCATTTGCCGATAGGACTAACACTGGTTTATGGGCTCAAGATTATGGTAGTGGCGAAGATAGAGTAATGATAAGTACTGGAGGTTCTATTAGAGCCGAGGTTCAAAGTGCGGGTATTTATTCATATGGAAATGTATATGCTGTTAATGAGTTTAGAAATATTACTAATACCTGGAAAGCAACTACGTCTCAAGTTTCTCAAGATTTTCAGTTTATAGGTAACACAAGCAATACTCCTGTGACAATAATGCATTTAGATACCGGCAACGCAAACGTTGGTATTGGCACGACTAATACATCTTCTACATATAAACTTCAAATTGCTGGAGCTCAGCGTACTTCAGTTACTGGTGGTAACACTGTGGCTGGTTGGTTTGAAAATACAGACGATCATGATTATAGTATTAGAATTGTACCGAAGCTTTCAAGCGGTGGTTATAATCCAATAACTTCTACTGGAGACTCTGGAATAATTTTTTCAACCGATAGCGACCATACTGATGCGGTCGATAATAACGGATTGATCATCGCGCCGCATAGTGATGAAAAAGGTGGGTTATATATTGGCGAAAGTGGTAACGTTGGTATTAATGTAAGAAATACTGGGTCTCAGGCTTTATGGGTAGAAATTCCAACTGCGCAACAAAGCGATACAAACCTAGTAGCATATTTTAAATCTCACAACAATAAAGCATGTATTCAAATTTCAGATAATGATACAACTGCGGTTGTATCGGCGGAAGGCACTAGGATGTCTTTAGGTGGTCAACAAGGAGTTCATGCAAACAATGTAAATATTAATACTTCAAATGCAAATACCGGAATAGGTATTATTACTGGTTCTGATGGCGATTTAAGTTTAAACGTACCGAGGCTTCATGTAAAAGGCATAGATACATCTGGTGCATATAATTTGGTGGCTAGGTTTCAAGGCGGTAATGATGCTGATAATACTGGTGGTGCAATATTAGTTAACCATAGTAACGATCGTGGACTTCTAATTGAAGGTGGTAGAGCAAACTCCGATAGAGCAATAGCACATTTAGGTCTTGTCAATTCTGGCGGTAGTCATAATCGCGTATTGACAATTAGACAAGATGGAAGTAATCGCTGGGTAGGTATTGGTGTAGAAGTTCCTGAAGCGCTTTTACACGTAAAAGCTGATAGCGGAAGTACTGCCACTGTGAGGATTGAAGGCGGAAACACCGTTGTTTCCGCGGCCGGAGAAGTAAACGCTCAGCTTGATTTTGGTTCAAATGACGGCTCAGTAAACGGTGCCGGACAAGTTGGAGGTAGAATAGCAAGTATTACCGAAAATACAAACGGCGCTTACACTGGAATGGCGTTTTATACCTTCACACAAAGCGGGTCTCCTGATTTAGCTGAGAAAATGCGAATCAGGTACGATGGTAGTGTTGGAATTGGAGAGGCCTCTCCAACAACTGCAAAGCTTGTAGTAAATGGTAATAATAATCAGTATACACTTAGACTAAATGGTGGAACTACATCCGGAACTAGCTATGGTGCTAGGATACGTGCCGGAACTAATACTTCTGATTATGGATTATTAGTTGAAAATACAAGCGCGGCCGCGCATTTTGCTGTTAGAGGTGATGGCCATGTAGGTATTGGAACCAATAGCCCTATAGATCAATTACACTTAAAAAGTTCTAGTGGTGATGCAAGGATGGTTCTTGAATCTCCCGTAGATTCCGATTGCGAAATTAAACTTTCAGAGAGTGGAACGGTGAAATTTACCGTTGGATTTAATGCGGCGGATGATACATTTAGAATCGGAACCACTAATGTAGACACGAGCCCAAGGATGGCTATTACCTCGGCCGGTAAAGTTGGATTTGGTAGAGAAAATCCTCATAACAAATTTCATGTAATTGGCGATGGACGTTTTGAAGGAAACCTAATGACGGGAAGTGCCTCGTATACTAACGTCCCTGCTAAGGCAATTCATATTAAAGATAGTGGCGATAACGCATGTCTAAGAATAGAAGACTCTACTGGCAGTAATAAGAATTATGATATCAGAGTAAATACTGGAGCGGGTTTAAAAATTATTGACCAAGGAACGAGTGGGACTTCTAATAACGTAAGATTTAGAATTGAAGATGATGGTAAGGTTGGTATTGGTAACTTCCCATCAACTCATAACAATTCTCTGAACAATGATTCAACTGCTCCTGCTGCAAGGTTTCACGTATATGATACTGGTGGCACTGGAACAGAAAAGCCATTAGCGATATTAGAAAATTATATTGGCGATCATGGTGCTACACCTTCTAAAGTAAGTATTGAGATACGAAACCAAGACAGTAATAATAATCCTAACAGGGTATCGTTAAAAAATGTTACTGTTAATTCTACGACTTATGGAGTAAATGACGAAGCAGCTGCTCACTTTGTGATCGGACTGAGTAAGGGTGGAAATATCACAGAAAGAGCAATGTTCCACGCTGACGGTCATATGTCTATTGGTACTACATTGTTTAATCCGTATACTCACGTAAACACTGGAGCTTACTTTAAACCAAAAACAAACATAACTAACAATAGAACTTTATCAATCGGTGGTGGTGATGCGGGTGCTGATATTGTTTTAGCTTCTAGTACTACATCTGATGATGGCCACGTTGGTGGATTATTTTTTACTTCTACTCCTGGTGCAACAGATGCGCATAAACAATTGGCTGGTATTGATTGTGTATACGATAAACATGCAACTAATGATGCGGTAAGTGGTGGTCATTTAAGGTTCTTTACTAAGCCTACCGGATCTGGTATTAACTCGCCAAGAATGTGGATACACCAAAATGGTAATATCTACATGAAAAATCAGGGTGGTACTGATAAAGTAGTATTTGACGCACAGAACTCTAGATTTAACTGTGATTGGTTTGGTGGTTATCAGTATCCAACAAGTTCATTCTTAGATTTTGATAATGATTCACCAGGTAGTGGTGGATCTAATGGCGTTCATTTGGCGTCAGTTGCTGGTATGGACTTTACTATTGATTCAAATAACAATGGCTCAGTAGATGAATTTACCTGGCGCGTTAATTCGGCTACAGCGTCAAGCGGCACTGAGTTAATGAGCTTAGATAGTGACGGCGATTTAACTGTTACTGGAGCTTTAGCTGCAACCACTAAGTCATTTGATATTGAGCATCCAACAAAAGAGGGTAAGAGATTACATCATGGTGTTCTTGAGGGACCTGAGCACGCAGTATATATTAGGGGCAAATCTAAAAATTCCATTATTGAGCTTCCGGATTATTGGATTGGCTTAGTTCATGAAGACACTATAACTGTTCAGCTTACAGCAATTGGCCGATCAGAATATCTTTATGTTGATGGCATTACAGATAATACTGTAAGTATTTCTAATGACACTGAATATTTTTACTTTATACAAGCCGAGCGTAAAGATGTCGAAAGGTTTGAGGTAGAATATGACGACGTCGACTAATCAAAAAATAGTTACCAGGGGATTAAAATACGCCTGGGATATGAATAATAAAAAGTCGTGGAAAGGTAAGCCGACTACTAATTTATTAAGTAATCCTGATTTTAGTAACGGAACTACTGGCTGGAATTTAACCGCAAGGTCGTCATCGACGCATAACGATACTATGGAAGTTAGATACGAGCCTGATGGTACACCGTATCTTAATATGCATCTAGAAAGAACCTCTGGTACCGGTAATAGTTGGGCGAATTTAAAACAAAGTTCATTATTTACCTCAGTTGGAAACTACGTAACTTCAGGACAATTTAGAGTTAATGCGTATTCAAAGTCGAGTGGTTCATCGTCCTCACAATTTAGAGCGTCGGCTTTTGCTAATGATTGGTGGTCACCTAATAGAGTCACTAGGGATATATCTGCGAGTGATATAGGTCAGGGTTGGATAGATTTAGAATTAAATAGAAATTATGTGTCCTCGTATACTCATAGCAATGGAACCGTTTATGATTTAGATGGTCATTTTGAATTCTATACCGGAAGTATGCCAGCTGTTGGTGATCTTATTGATATCGACATACGATTAATGCAAGTAGAGTCAGGCACTTTTGCGACACCTTTTGTAAATGGTACTAGGACAAATACAAACGCGTTACGTGACATGGCTTCTAATAATACACTTACATTAAGCGCGCTTACGTATAATTCTGACGGGACTTTTGAGTTTGATCAAAGTAATTCAAATAGAATCACGTCTGATAAACTTATGAGAACTCTTATGGACAGTGTAGATACTTATACGTATTCATGCGTTATAAAAAGAACAGCATCTATGCCCGACGGCCACGGAGTTGCTTTAGGACTTCAAGGTTATAACTGTGGAATTCTTTTAAAAAATGATGGCATTATTGCAAGTAATTGGTATAGTGATGGTGCGGCGTGGTCTGTTAGACAGAGCGGAACTACAGCTTTAGCAAACAACACTTGGGCTCATGCGACAATGACTTGGAATTGTAGAGAAAATATGAAGCTATATATCAACGGCGAACTAACACAAACTGTATCGGTTTCTACTCAAACCGGTAGTAGTAATAATCAATGGTACGGGGTAACATCTGCGCATAGTAATCCAATAATGGCCGGTGGTGGATCGAGCCATTGGGAAACAAATTCTGTAATAAAAGAAGCTCAGGTATATGATAGAGAGTTAAGCGCAGAAGAAGTAAAACAAAATTTTGTTGCAGTAAGAGGTAAATACGGGTTATGATTTCTCATAATAGTAAAATTACTCTTGATGGTTTAGAACTGTATTGCGATGCAACAAATCCTAAAAGCTTTGAGGGTGAGGCTACTACAAATCTAGCGAATACATCTGCTGGCGTAAAAGATTGGTCTATCGGCAATCTTGTAGCAAGTGTTTCTTTATCTACTGTTACAACTAATAGCGTATATAGGATTACTAGTGGGTCTACAGCAGGCGCTTTTAGATTTTATTTTAATGTTAGTAATTTAACGGACGGCGAAACATATACTATGAGTTTTAGGAATAAAATTATTAGTTCGACGGGTGGAGTCACTCCTAGTTTTACTCCAACAGATTGGAATGATCAATCTATAACAAAGACGCAAACGTTAAATAACGATCATTGGTATCATACTGCAACCGGTTCAAGAAGTACATACACGAGTACGTATAGATTTATGGATTTTTATATTACTGCAAATACAGTAGTTGAAATATACGATATTCAATTAGAAGAAAAAGATCATGCTACGCCTTACGTAGCCTATCAAAGAAATACATGGAAAGACTTGACTAAAAACGGTTATGATTTGAATTTTGTAAGTGGCACTCCTGAATATTCCTCTACTAATAATGCGGTATCTTTTAGAAGCAATGACACTGAATATAGTACAACAACTATTGATAAAGGAATACTAAAAGCTACTAATGAGCTCGGCGAGTGGTCGTTGGAATGTCTATTTAAACAAATAAGTGATTCTAATGCCAATGAAGCCGTTATTATAGGAAGAGGCGGACATCACGGTGGAATATTAGTTCAGACAAATCATATACGTCATCAAATAAGAACTACCGATGGTAGTACAGGGCAGTTATCTGAATCAGCTGGTAATATGACAAATGGAAATTGGTATCATAGTGTTATGACATACGAAAATGGTTTAGTAAATTCTTATTTAAATGGTGTATTAGTTTCTTCTGATCAGTTCGATAAAAATAGTTATAATATGCGCGCATATGATAATACTTTATATGTTGGAGGTATTGGTAGTAGATATCCTAATATCGATTTATCACTAGTTAGGGCTTACTCTAAAGCTTTAAATAGTTCTGAAGTTCTTACTAATTACCATGCGACAAAAGGAAGAATGATATGAGTTTATTAGTTGCCATTGACGCTTATAATCCGTCTAGCTGGAAGGGTAGACCTACTAACAATTATCTAGCAACTTCAACTTGGGGTCAGGCCAATAGTGTTGGAAGATCTGATAAAAAGCCTTTTGCTAGTAACAGCCATTCTTCTCATGGTCAATTAACTTCTGACTCGAATTGGTATGTTGGTCCAATTATAAATATTCCAGAATTGCCTGTCGAAGATTGTAATATATTTTATGTAGAGGACAGTAGCCCAGATAATTATTCCAGATGGAGCCCACATGCTGGTTTCGACATCGATGAATTAGATACACTTGATGTTACTCACGTTTTGAGTTGTTATGTTTATATACCTCCAGGAACAACGGTAGGTAACAGCACATTTAGTACGGTCACACAAAACAGCACAGGCACAGATTGGCATACACAAAACTCTACAGCGTCGGCAGCAGCATATAATAGTCAATATAACTATTGGAATTTTACAGCAGATATAAATCAAACTAAAGTATTGCCAAACACTAACATTCGCGGTTCATGGCAAAGAATGCACGTTCCTTTTGTTCCTAAAAGCACTATTAGAGATCAACAAAGTGATAATCCTAGGATAGATAGATTAGGTGGATATTTAAGACCTAATCTAGTAGGTCAGTCTAACTACAATTATCTATACATTGCTGCTAGTCAGCTAGAAGAGGGTAGTTTACCTAGTCCATATATTAGAGGCGAAAGGTCTAATACAGAATCTATACTAGATTTGTCTTCTTACAAACGAACCGTTACTGCAACGTCGTTAACGTATGGATCTAACGGTAAATGGGAATTTACAAATACCTCGAATGATAAAATCACAATAGATAATAATAATAACGATCTACACCCAGATGGAGACTTTTCAGTCGAGTGGTGGTTTTATTGTGATTCTTCTCAAAATAATCCATATCCAAGGGTTTTTGATAAAGGTAGTCCCTTATGTCATATAGGACAAACGTTTCCTACTTATGTAGCATTTAATAAAACAATTGACGGAAGCACGTTAAGACAAACGGTTGCTTCAAATACTATTAATCATAGTACTTGGTATCATGTAGCATTTACATATAACGGCAGATATGCAAAAATATATATTGATGGAGTATTAGTTGTAGATAAAGACTGGACCACTATAGAATACCAAAGCTCAGCTTCAATGGGCACTGATATGACTCTTGGTGGCCATAGCGGCACAAGTAGAAACTTTAATGGTAAGATAGAGATGTTTAAATTTTATAAGGACGAGATATTATCAGCCGCTGAAGTAAAACAAAGTTATTTAAGAGGGAGAGGGAGATACCTATAAGGTATAAATAGAAGTATGCTAGCTAATTTTAAATATAATAAGTCAACCGGAGAACTTACAATCGTAGATAAAGATGGTGAGGAAATGTCAGTGCATGCAGAAATTACGTCTGACACGCCAACTAGAGTATTGTTTTATGTGCAATGCGATGTCGAAGATGATTTTAGTTTGTATCCACACTTAGAGCCAGGAGTTAACGATGGCGACTAGAACATCATCTCAGTCAGGAAATTTTAATTCTACTTCAACATGGGGAGGCTCTGCAGTTCCTGTAGATGGAGATCAATTTGTAGTTTCTGCCGGCCATATAGTAACTATTAATGATGATAGAAGAACAACTAATGGGTTCCACGATTCTACATGTTACGGAAAGCTTCATATTACCGGTTCTGGTAAAATAAGAATGAATGGTAATTTTACTGTTGATCACGCAAATGGTACAGGCGGAACAAATGCGAACGACATAAATTATTATTTTATAGAAAACAACTCTAATACAGGGCCGTATTTCTTAATGGACAATGGTGCTATTTTTGAAATAAAAGGTAATGATGCCGCCCAACATTCAATTAGAATGAAAGCCCGTTACGTAATGACATTTGAAGTTAATGGCAATAATCCTAATCAAGAAACCACGTTAAATGGCGCAAAGGCTATAGGATCTACATCTCTAACATTCACATCTGCAACTGGATTTGCAGCGGGCGACTGGATTCAGGTTTATAGAACGCTTGAAAATACAAACCAATACTGGAATCACGGTAAAATGGATGAAGGGTTTATTGTGCATGATGTAAGTGGCAACGCCGTTTATTTTAGGCAGTTTGTTTCTCCTACTGCAGTTATTCAAAAAGTTAATGGAACTAAGGTACGTGTAGATGATGCATCAGTGTTTAGAGTTGGACAAAAGGTTATTTTTGGAACTGGATCAAATAGAAATATTAAGACTATTACGGATATAGGGCTTGGCGGTAATCGCATAACATTTAATAACGCTGTTGCTGGTAGTGTGGTAGGAGAAACTATATACCAAACTGGAACAGAAAAATATCATTATGACGATGATGCTGTTCAAAAAGTTGCAACACCGTTAACCGCAGACTCTAACGCAGGAACCAATCAGATTACAGTGGCATCTACTGCCGGAATGGCAGTAGGTAAAAGAATATTAATTGATGCCAATAACCCATCAGATACTAACTGGGATTACGAAGCTAGATATACTATTTCTGCAATAAGTGGAAACACTGTTACGTTAACAACAAACTTAGCTAATGATCGTAAAGCAAGAACAACTTCAAATCCTGGTGGTTGGGTAGTTATCTATGATAGAGATACACAAATTAGGGCTGCTACTATTGAAGAAGATGGAGGAGCTAGTACATCAGAGGACAGGCCGTTTATTTATATCGAAGGAACTACATCTAGTAACGCATACAAAAGACGATTTAGATTACGCAATTGTTTGTTTGAAGGTATAGGATCTAATAGTAAAAATAGTACATGGTATAGAGGAGTGATGTGCCGTGGTTACTTTAGTTACGATAATAATTCTCATGGACAATATGCTTCTGGAATTGAAGGTAACGTATATACGCCAAACAATAGCTCCAATAACTCATGCATGGCAGTAAGAGATTTTCACCAAGGGTATATTAAGCGTAATGTCTATTACAATGGGCATTTAAATATGTGGAGATACTCTAGTGGTAATAACATGCAGATTATGGGAAATTACTCAACTAGATCTTCGTATTCAAGTTTTCATTTTGATGGATTTTACGAGCCTTATAGTGAATTTGCCTATAACTATGGCTCTAGGGCAGACGACTACGGGATGTTACTGCATCACCAGCGTGCACCATCTTCTTTAATAAGGCACAATTATCTTTTATTTCACGAGCAAAGACCGTGGTATGAATATTATACTGCTGGCAATGTAGTTCGCGATAGAAATTACTTTGACTTTTTTAGATCTTGGCCTATGTTAGGAACAGGTGGAAATGCAAATTGGTTAAACTCTTATTTTGGAAATCAGTGGGATGCCACTGGCGGAGCAACAACTCCAGTAAACGGAGTGCAAATACAGGGTAACGGTAACCACTCTGCAGATAGATCGTATAAAAACGAAATTATGACTTCAATCAATCATAATTTTAAATTGAACGATACTGCACAATGGACATATCGAAGATGGAGAACCTGGGACAATAATGAAAACGCATGGAAAAATTATGTAGATACTGCCTCTAGTAACGAAGGTGGTTTTGCCGAGTCGGTGTATGTTCCGGCTGGTGCTAGTGTTTATATTGCTGCAGAATTAAAACTAAGCAGCGGATTTAGTGGGACAATGCCGTATATAGTAGGTAGGTGCGTAAATAGCCATTTGCAAGGAAGATTCTATGATGGATCTGCTACGGGCGGACAGCAATCTGGAGTATCTCCAGATTCTTACTGGGGAGGTTTCTTTGAGCAAAACCAATTTACAACAGCTGCCGCTTCTGGTTACGAGAGAAAGACTGTTACAATTGATCCTGTAAATTACGACTATTATATCACGGCTTATATAAGATCTACATCAACTAATCAAGGTGATGGAGATGAACACTGGTTTGAAAAACCAATTGAAATCTATATGGATAAAGGAAGCGGCGTAAAAGAACAAAAATTTATGACACATCAACAATCTAGGAGAGGGTTTAATAATTCAACCACTCGAAGAGTAAAGCGTATTGGCGGTAGGTTAAAATGAGTATAAATAAGAGTATAATTGGAGGAAATGACTAATGTCAGATGATTTACTGATAACCCCCGGATCGAGAAAACAAGAATTTAAAGATTCTTCTGGGAACGTCGATGCAAAAATTGAAACTGATTCTAGTGGTAATCTTAAGATTACTAATGCTGGCGGCGATATCGAAATTGGAGATACTTCTTCTGATGTATATATCGGCGATGGAACTAACAGCGTTGATATCGTTTTTGAACAAGACGGTAGTATCCGAGGTACTTCTGGAGTAACACTTACATTAGGTGCTAGTGGAAGTAGTGTAGTATTAGCCTCCGATTTGTCTTTAGGAGGCAACGATTTAACTAATGTTGGTGATCTTACAGTTACCGGTAATTTAAATATTACAGGCGATATTAATAGCACGTCTGTAACGGATCTAGATGTTACAGATAAAACAATTACTGTTGGTGTTGGTCAAAATGAAGCTTCATCTGGTGGTTCTGGGTTAGTTGTTGCCGGTTCGGGCGCGCAAGTGCTTTGGGATGAAGCAGACAATAGGTTTGAATTTAATAAAAATGTATACACAACGGGCCAATGGCAAGGAAATGGTTCAGGTCTAAACACTTTAAACGCTTCTAATATTTCAAGTGGAACCATTGCGGATGCTCGATTAACGTCAAGAGTATTTTTAGGAAATAATAGTGGAACTATTTCCGGAGGTAATTCGCAGAGCTTTGATGATAAAACTGCTAACGGCATTCACTATATTTCAAATTGGACGAATGGTACAGGAACAACTAATGGACCTTCGCATGAGGGTAATGCGTATGGTTGGGGCATGCTTCGCGTAACTCAATTTATCGATGCTAATTATGTAGTGCAAGAATATATACCACACAATGATGATGGTGCTTTTATTCGTGTAAAATGGAATGGTACATGGGGCCCATGGAGACAAAGTTGGACAAGTAGAAGTGACGGTGCAAATTCAGGTCTTGATGCAGATAAGTTAGATGGACAACATGGTTCTTATTATGCAGCTGCCTCTAGTATTCCTTCTGTAGGCAATGGAACTCTTACTATTTCCACGTCAGGAATTGCTTCTGGCGGAGGGACGTTTACAGCAAACCAAAGCGGCAATACTACTATTACAATATCTGCATCAGAATCTGATACTTTGGATTCTGTAACTGATAGGGGAAATACTACACCAAACGCAATTGCTGTTGGCGGAGCATCTATACATACAACGGGCGGAACTCACGGACTTATAACAAATTCATTCTCAATACGTCAAGGCTCTAGTGACTTAATGTATATGAGACCTTCTGCATTGAGGTCAGATAACGGATTCTTCCAATGGCAAACATACAATGGTGGTAACGGCGGTGATATAGAACTACAGCCTTATGGCGGTTCTGTAACAATATCAACTGGGAGCTCTGATACCTCTTCGAGTAGAGGACTTAGGTTTCAAACGGGTTCTGGAAATTACTCAGATGGAAGATACCAACATAGATTTAGAAAAAGAGATATGGGTGGTGGTATACCACTATATATTGATACCTCAGGAAGTACTGCAAATTCGTTCAGTGAATTAGCAAGATTTGGCACATATAGCGGTAATACTTATGAGTTTGAAGTTCAAGGTGATATAAATGCTACTGGTGCCGTATATTCTAATGGTTCCGCGGTACTTACGTCTCACCAATCGCTAACGGCATATGCTCCAATTGCCAGCCCAACATTTACTGGCGACTTAAATATGCCGAGTAAATTAAGACATGTCGGTGATACGAATACATATATACAGTTCCATGCGGCAGACCAATTTAGAGTTGTCGCGGGTGGTGCGGAGGTAACAGAGTGGCGTAATGATAGAATGCAGATGAATGGAAAGTCAATCACGTGGGACAATTGGCTTGACTTTGACGAAACTGCATTAAGCGGATTTACTTATAATGTACTTAATGCTCCAATACATTTACCAGCAGCAAACGTAGGTACCACAAATACATACTTACCTTTCTTACAAGGTTCTGCACAACATGGTTCAGGCTATAGAACAAGTTATGTATTTGGTGCGTATAAAAGAGCTATGTTGAGTGATGGAACAACTCAGGCTGGTTGGGGTGATGGACATAGTGGCTTCTTTATGGCTATGGGAGACAGTGATAGCTATCCCACTGAAGAATTTAGATTTTCTTACGATGGAAAAATATGGCATAGCGGAAGCGGCAGTGGCAATACTTATATTGATTTTGGTGATGCAAACGCATTAAAGTTTAACGCGAACGGCTCGCAAAGAATGGAAATTACTGCTGGAGGAACTACATTTGGTGATAATGTAGCTCTTGGAGGTAACCAACTAGAAAATATTGGTGATGCTTACTTTAATGAATATTTGTATCACAATGGAGATACAGACACTTATATTAG
>FZLS01000093.1 GCA_900197625.1 Rhodobacteraceae bacterium Water-Bin34
CTGCCATCAACTTCTCACATTTAGTTAAGATTTCTACAACTATTTATACAATTTAAAATCTAGATGATAGATAAATAATTGCATATAATGTTATTTATAGGTGTACAAAGCCATGGAAATGTGTTATAATAAGAGAGTACACCGGTGAGGGAGGAGGTACATAATGTCTCATAACTTATACCAAGTAATGACTAGATTTGGTGATTACTACCCCCTAAATATTAAGGGTACTACGTCAAAAATTATTAATAAACTAGAAGATAATTTTACATGGGTACAATACAACCCTAGAAAGAATATCGATAGGTATGGACTTAGTATTACTAGTCTTGACGGTGGCTTATCCGGCCGGCCAGATTTGGATTCGTTACTAGAGCATTATAAGAAAACCGGGATATGGATTGATGAAACTGAAATAAACGTAAAGACAGAAGTATATAACTACTTTAAACCATGGCTAGATCCTATAGAATCATTTCTAGGTAGGACCCATGTTATCAAATTGAATCAGGGAGCATACTTTCCTCCACATAGAGATAACAGAGATGCCGACATAAGATCATTTAGATTGTTTATGCCATTAAATTATGATAGCGCTAGCAATTTTTTTCTACTAGAAAATCATAAAATGGAATTTGATAATGGTAAAATGTATTTTATAGACACATGTAAAATGCATACATTATTTAATACATCCAATACTCCATTTTATTTTGTAGTAGTTAACGTTGTTTTATCAGAAGAGAGTGTTAAGACAACACTGCAATATCTATATGGGTAACAAATGTCTGTAGCACTAATATCAACTCCAAGTCAATTATACAATTTTCCTACTTCATCTATCTTTTTTCTAAAGGGATGTTTAAGTAAAGAAGAAATAGACTCAACCTGCTATGATTTAAATTTTGATTTTTTATCTAAGTTTAAAGAAGCCGGAGTCAAGTGGTGTGAGTTTGGCACTGATTATAATACCGAGTTTGAGGAGTTTATACAGCACTATTGCAATCAACTAGTAGATTATGATTGGATAGGAATATCAGTATTTACATATAATTCGCAAGTGTTTACTAAAAAACTGTTAGAAATACTCAGGCCTATGACCAATGCAAAAATAGTATTAGGTGGATTAGGACTAACAAATTCTGGATCGGACTTAGAGTGTCATTCGTTTAATTTTGGTGATGATATGATATCTTTAGATTTGGCTGATTATCAAATATCAGGCGAGGGTGATATCGCACTACCAAGTCTAATAAATGGTGAAACGTGGAGCAGTGATCAAATTGATGATTTAACCAATCTTCCTATTCCAGATTATTCAGATATAGATTTTAGTAAGTACCCATCTAATGTAGTAACCATTACGGGTTCACGCGGGTGTGTGCGTAAGTGCACATTTTGTGATGTTGCCGGAATATGGAAAAAATTTAGATATAGGCCAGGTAAAGAAATAGCAAATGAAATAGTAGAGATGTATTATGAATATGGCGTAGATACTATACATTTTTCTGATAGTCTTGTAAATGGCTCAATGAAAGCTTTTAGAGAAATGTGTGCTGAATTAGTTAAGGCTAACGTTCCAGTAAAATGGAGAGGCCTTTTTATATTTCGTGCTAACATGACTGAATCTGATTGGGATCTTATTAAAGACTCTGGTTGCGATGAATTGTGGATAGGCATAGAATCTGGATCTGAAAAAATAAGAAACGACATGCGGAAAAAATTTACTAATGCCGACATGTATAAAAGCATAGAAGAATTAGGTAAACGTAATATCAAAATGACATATCTAATGATGGTAGGCTATCCCACTGAAACTGATAACGATTTTGAAGATACCTTAGATCTTATTCGGTGGTCCGAAAGATATAAAAAGTTAATAGAAGTAAGAACTAATATTGTTATGGTTGTAAAGAATACAGAACTGTACGACGATATTCCGTGGTATGGTAATGTAGAAACCTGGAGATATAAAAACTCAGAAGGTATATTAACATATGCAGATAGGTTTTTAAGATGGAAAGAGATGGTAGAGGTAACTAAGGCCTCAGGACTAAAAGTTGATAATAGAATAAATCAGCTAGAAGCAGTATTAAAGATTAGATTGGATAAAGAGCTTCATTCCACGGACAGCTAAGTCTAAATGATGCGCCAATCTTCCACCCGCTTTGTTTTCCGGAACAATGTATTTGCCTTGCTGAAAACGAATAAGCAGAACCTATTTCCCATGGCATAACTTTTCCAGACAATCCATGAAAATATTCTTCGCCATATGGAAGATACGGTTTTAAATTTTCTTCTACAGGCTTTCCTGTTAATCCTTCTACTCCTTCAGTTTCGCATGGCCGAGTCAAATGTGTCTTAGGGGGATACTTAGATATATCTTTAACTGAATCCCATACCCATGTACCTCTATCCTGTATAGACTGATCAAATAAAATCATTGATAAATCTTCATTATTTTCTTTTGCTAAAGGTATAAGAACATTGGTTTGAACCTCAGGCATAAAAACATCTGTATGTGGTTTATATGAATTATTAATTTTAAATATATTCGAACAATCGACAAATGCATCTGAATTAATAAAATCAAATTGTTTGCAAAAATCTTTATCCATAATCCATAGCGTTCCTGATGCAGTATGTATTGGATCTTCTTTTATTTTTTCTTGTAATATGTCAATATATTTTTTATCAATTTTTATGCTGTTAAACACGTGTGTACCTCTTCAGGCGTATTATCAAACCAAAGTGTCATTGTAGTTTTAAAAGAATCATTCATATTTCCAGTTCCATGTATTTGATTAGGAGAGAATATTCCACCTTTACCTATTTCCCATATCCAGGCAGTACCACTTAATCCAAAGTAAAATGGTTTATCATAAAATAAATATGGAACTAAACTCTCTTGAACTTCTTCACCGGTTAATCCAACAACGCCATCTGTTTCACATGGTTTATTATTAAATACATTTTTTGGATCAGTATCGGTTTTGTTTGATTTTGTATTAGGAACCCATACTGCGGAATCTTCATATGTTTGATCCATGACAAGCAAAGATTGCTCAGTTGTCATTTGTAATGGAATAATTAAATTACATCTATTAGTTGCAAAAAATGTATCAGAATGCAAATTAAAAGGTTTATTATGGCGACATACCAATCCACTTGAAATAGTAAGATCTTCCCATGGGCTTTCACTAACTTCCCAGATCATAAATGTTTCATCATTACGTACTATTTTACTATCATCATCAATATGGCCTAATCCAAAATCAATTACCGATTGTGGTATGTCTACTGTTAGCATTGTAGTTCTCCTTTAAAATGCTGTAATACTTCTTTAGTGGTATTTGTAAACCACAAAGCCATTCCTGTTTTAAAATAATCTCCATGCATTTTGCCTGTTGCATGTAATCGTTTTGATTCAAAAGCCATACCGATACCAGGTTTCCATTCATACGATCTTCCAGATAATCCAAAATAAAAATCATCATGCTCAGGAAGCTTAGATCCTAGTTTACTATTAATATGTGTTCCGGTTAAACCAACAACTCCATCGGTATCACAAGGCCTTAATCCTGTAGTTGACTTCGGAGCATCACTGTATTGACTCTTCTTTATATTCTTATCAGACTTATTTTTCCATGTCATAGATCCATCATATTCTTGATCAAAAATAATAAACTCCTGAAACTCGTCTATGTGCAGAGGTATAAGTAAATTAGTTTTATTACGAGGATCATATACATCGACATGAATGGGATATGGTTTATTATGCCAAAATACTGCGCCCTGAACAAAGCTAAGATTACCGAATAACTCTTTTATTTTATTAAAATGTGAATGATCAAATGCCCATCGACGATGGTTGCTTAAATCGCGTACAGGTTTTTCACTATTCTTTATTTCTAATCCCACTTGAATTATTTTATTATCTATATCAAACATAGTAATATTTATATCACTTTAACAGAGCTTCTCTAAATCGCGCCCTAAGATCTGAATTATTTTCTAATGATTTGATTAACATGTCTGTTACACGTTCGAATCGCTTTGGATGATTTTCAAAATAATCAAACCAAGTTTTTTCAATCCAATATTCTAAATCTTCATCACTCGGCTCCCAATCATATGTTGCTCTATTATCTTCTCCCTGCTTACCGCCAAAGTGATCTGCCCAGAATCTTATAAACTCACTGCGACGTTTCTTTATAGCATTATTAGTAAATTTATTACTATTAATCCCGTACTTTTTTGTAGCCATATCATATGAGTATGTTTCATCTATAAATTTACTATTATCAAAATCGCCTTTAGTCCAATCTCTAAAATAATCATAGAAGATATTATTAATTGCAAACCGATGCATAAGCTGATTGCGTTTATAATATGTCGCAACTAGACCGCCAAGTTCTCTCATATGATCATTATCAGCAAATCCAAGTTCATCTAAATGATCTTTATCAAACCTAATGCCATCAATTACAATTTTAGCTAGATGTTTACGTACTTTCCATGCATCAGTATCTCGCACTGATTTATCGTCAACTAAAGTATTATTATCCTTTACCGTTCCATAATTACTTGTCCAGTCCATTAGACCAGCTTTTTCTCGTTGTGCATCGTAATATTGTTCATCGGTATTATTAGAACTAATCATTTGACCATACTCTGATGCATCTAATTGTTCTAGGATTTTAATAAATTCTTTTAGATCCATTACTTTCTGCCCCTATAATATAGCACGCCGTTATCTTCGAAGACTAAATCGCCAGTAGCAAACCATCCATTATATACACACTGTTCACCACTAACAAATAGTTGACCATCTACTATTTCCCATTCTACAGAAAAATTATCACCTAATATCCATTGATGCTTTTTATGTCTGTCTATTTTAGACTTAGATCCGTACTCGGCATTAATACAAAAGGGACCTACTTCAGACATTCCCCAGTTAGGTTGTACGATAGCTCCCTTTGAAACATATGCTTCTATTAAATCCCAACTGACCCTATCAGAACCGCCAACTATTCTTAAACCTGATAAATCGCAAGTATCCCAAGATTTTGTTTTAGTGATAGTCTTCATGTGTGCTGGTGGTAGAAATGTATGGGTATAATCTTTTATTTGGTCTAAGAACTTATATGGATTAAATGCTACTATATTTACCAGAGCACCAATATGCATAGCAGGTAAAGTTTGCAATAGACTTCCACCTGCATGAGTTAATTTGGTAACAGTAAGAACTCTACTATCTTTATTAATTTTTTGACCAGCTAAAGAATATTGAAAGCTACTGATAAGCTGTTTAGGGCTTCTATATATTTCTTTAGGTTTTCCTGTTGTGCCAGATGAAAGGACTGTCAGTCCTTCTTTCATTATTTTTTCATAATTTAATTGCATCTAGAGCCTCCTGAAGTCCATTGTATTGTTCTTTTACAAGGGCATTCATAAACACTCTACGAGGAAGTTTTATATCAGTATGTGCATACCATCCAATAATCCTTTTATTTAATGTCCAGGCATACATTAGTTCAGCAGCAGTACCAGTGTTTTCTCTTTCTAAATACCTAATATCTGCTAATATTATATCACATTTTTGTATATTAATAAGAGCTGTATTAAACATTTCTTGATCAGAACACTTTGGACTTACATCAAGCGGACTAATAACTTTATACCCCTTTAGTTGATGTATAGCTTCTGTTCTCCATCCACGACGTATTTTATCGGATACCGCATCAATTCTACCAGCAAGATATACTGTTTTAATATCGCTCATCTTTTAAGTGTCCTTCATAAAAACTAACTACATCATCAAACGAAGAATCAAAACACATTTGAAACATAATTCTAGGTTGCTCAGTATTTAATACAACGTTATGAAAATATCCACCAGTATTTAATATGGCTCCATCATTATCATAAGAAACTCTGTCTATAACATTTTTATTATCATCATAAAATATAGTATCTCCATCACCTTGGATAGGCCAACTAATTACAGCGTTTCTTGGCATGTAGATATTATCAAATTCGTTATTTCTATTTCTATCTTTATGTATCTTAGATTCTTTTACAGTTTGTCTTAACATTTGTACTTGCCAAACCCCATCAATTTCTAAGTCATCTAGTTGTAATGGATGTTTATAGAAAGAAATACCGTAGCTATTATCTATAAATGCACCTGGTTTATTAGCAAGTTCAATCATTTCTTTACGTTTTTTATCAGAAAATATATTATGAACTCTATAATACGCTTTACTCATATTGTTCTAGCGATCTATTTACTTGATGATTAACTTCTATGAATGTTGCTTTGTCATGTAGGTCATTTATATTATCTACTCCCACGTACGTGCATACACTGCGTAACGCACCTTCTAGCTGATTCATAACACTATCCATTGTATTCTTTACTGGAACCTTTAGTGTTCTTCCTTCAACCGGCCGATATTCTTTATCAGTAGGAACATAATTATTATACATTTTCTCTGAGCCTAAACCAAAGAAGTCGACATAATCGCCATCCTCTGAAAATTCTTTACATGATGCAAACATACCACCGAGCATTACATAATTGGCTCCAGCAGCAATAGCCTTACATACATCACCTGCTGTAACGCAGCCACCATCGCTTATGATTGGAATTTTAACGGCAGCTCTAATATCCATAATAGCAGATAGTTGAGGAACACCAACACCTACCTCAGTACGTGTAAGACATGCAGCACCTGAACCAATACCTATTTTAATAATATCAGCTCCCGCTGACTCTAGAATTTCAGCCATTTTTACTGTAGCAACATTACCGGCTACAATTTTGCCTTTATATTTTTTTCTGATATTACTGATAGCATTAATCATTCCATCTATATTAGCACCTACATTTGCTATATCAATATTAACATACCCCATATCAGGATATGTTTGCAAAATTTCTAATGTCTTATTTACATCTTTCTTTCTTACACCTGTAGTAACTCCTACATATTCTTTATCAATACCAATGAGATTAAATACGTATTCTTCTATAGAATATTCTTTTGATAAAAATGTAATGAATTTTCGTTTTGATGCAATTTCTGCAGCATCGAATGTTCCAGTTGTTACCATGTTTGCAATAATAATAGGAACATAATCATTAGGAGTAATATTAACCATTCCCCTAGTTAACGGTTTAAGAGATATACCAGGCTCAATTAGCACATCACTAAAATCTAATTTTTTCATAATTTCTCCATCATAAGAAAGCTTGGATCTAATAAACTAAAATCTGCATCTTCTATAACATGTGGTGCATCTTTAACGGTATGTACATGATCAATGTACAATCCTCCAGATTTAAGATACTTCTTAGCATAGTCAAAGCATGCTTGTTTACTGTCTCTACTCCACGGCCATGGTCCAATGCCATTCCACATAATATCTATTTCAACATTCATTGATGGTAGATAATCTCTAACATCAGCTATAATTATATCGTCATCAGTATATCTATATACATCAATACCAATAAAAGTCATCTTAGGAAATTCATGTTTTAATAATGAGTAATCTTCTCCAGTATAGACTCCGGTAAAAATCATAGTACCTGATATATCTAGGGACTTTAGCTTTGGAATAGCATCAGAAATAAACCAATCGTTATAGTTTTTCCATTTAGATTCCCACCAATCAAACTGTACTACACTCTTCATATAATTTAAATCATAATCAACAGAGTCTATTGTATTAGCTGGGAACAGTTCTTTCTTCATAATGTTTCCTTATACGCTCTGTTATATCATGACTATAACATACTTCGTTTACTTTGTACACAGGAGTTATACCTCCAGAGGTACTACATATAAAGCATTCTTTAAAATCTATTTTAGTAAAATCTGCACGAACAAACGGTATAAACAATTCTTTACAAATTTCTTCTACAACCTGAATAGTAACAGAATTAAGAACATCAGTATTAGGTGTATAAACTATACCGTTTTCAATAAAGCATACACCGAATCCTGGACCTTCATTGATATAACCTTCAACACTTCTTACTAAAGCCGAATCATAATCACCCGCAGCTTGCTGTGCCTTTGTTAGTTCTATCCACGAAAAATTTTTATGCTCCTGATAACCTGGAGATCTAGGCAATTCATCATATATTTTTAGACTTATAGGTTTAGAAGCAATAGGATAATATGGTTTAGTATATACTAAAAGATGATCAGGCCCACTCATATCGCGTGGCGATCCTGAAGTTGGTGTGCCTTTCCACATAATCATCCATATAAACATATCTCCTTGAATTAAATCTACTATAATTTTTAGTAGCTCTTTTTTATCCGGAGGAGTAAATCCATAATATCTGCAATTAGCTTCAAACCTTTCATAGTGTTTATCAAAATGTGAAAGGCCACGCATTACATCATACGTAGCATGGCTATGAATAAATCCAAAATCTAATGGAGATATTCTAACCTGATCTAATGGCATATATTCACCATCAAAATAGCTATTCATCAAAATGTACCTTTTTTAATTGTGGATCATCTGGTAGTTTAGATTTTAATAGCTTTATTCTATTGATTCTCCATTCAAGTAATTTAAAATCTAAGACCCATGGTATAAACGCATGTATAATACTACCAATCAGTATGCCAAATAAAAATAGTGATTCAGCCATGGCTAGTTTCCAATGCCACCAATATCCACCTGAAGTTTTAGATGCCTCTTTTGCTTCAGCTAAATGGCGGCGGTTGAATAGTGTAGACACCAAGCTTTTTCCTTTCATTAATATATTTTTCATTATGAAATCTCCATATTGCTTGTTTCTTACCAAACAGTATTTCTTCAGAATGTAGAGTCAAAAAACCTTGCTTAGCAATTAGTTGCATTGCCCTATGATTCTTATTATCTATATTAGTTGTTAGATATAATTCATCTGATCCTATGTTATTGCACCATTGAATTTGATATGGTATTAATTCCCTAAAGGTAGACGAATTAAAATGTGATTTAGATAATGTTTTCTTTATATCAGTGCCTGGTATTTCACACCCACGATATTGTATTCTGAATGCGTTAGAAGAAACCTCAGGAAATTCTAAACAACCGGCACATGCCACTAATCTATTATTTAATTCTAATCCCCAATAATTACCAAAGCCGGAATTTACCTTATCAAAATTATATCTTTCATAAGAGTTATTATTTGTAAACCCAAGATCATCGCACTCTTTATAAAAATCATTTAAATTATAATTATAAAGATTATCAACGACGTTAAACAATTTAGTACCAGAAGTCATTGATCCAATCTTCTTTTATTAATTCCATACTATTATTAGCATTAGAAAAATGTACCATCTTAATAGTATCACAAAACTCACCGCTCATAAAATACGGTTCTTTCTTATTTACTTCCATATGCCAATTCAGTTGTATCTTAAAATATTCATCTTCATGGTGTTTAGCAAACCACTCCATAGGAAGCCAAGCTCTATCTAATAATATATGAGTATCAATAAAATTCTGTTCTCCATTTACTGGTCCATCGGCCAAGCCTTCTTTAATATAATACTCTTGCCAATGTTCAGGCGTCTTTTTAAATGTTGTCCATAGCTGAT
>FZLS01000143.1 GCA_900197625.1 Rhodobacteraceae bacterium Water-Bin34
CATAAATTGGGCCTCCTCCTGCAAGGGTATGATGGAATGTATCATGAACAATCTGCAAATAATCATTGCCATCAATTAAATTAATCATATCTACAAGTTCGGTTTTAGAGCGCAGTGAAGATCGTTCAAATCCAAGCGGCTCAACTAAAGCTACAATATCAGCGTCTTCAAGAAGCGCTAATATGCAGTTTAGCGAAGCAACTAAATTGTCTTTACGTTCATATTTTTTTAGGAGCACTCCACTATTATCTGGAATGAGGTTAATCGTTTCAGCGCCCGAAGCTTTGGCTATCTCAATTAACGACTTCAATTCATTTTCACGTTGGTTTGTCCAATCATTAAATGGATAGATCTGACTTAGACCTACGAGACGAAGTCCTTTATCTAGTGCAATACGCCCAGCATCAAGAGGATTAATATCATCGAACAAAGGAAGAAAGATATCGTTACGAACCTCCACACCCACACAACCGAGTTTTGCAGCAAGGTCAAGAAACTCCAAATATCCAAGATTTGGCACTGTCATATGATTCAAAGTCTTTTGAATGTTTTCCTCCTTTAACCATAATATTGCTTAGCAATTAGAATGACTATCGCGTCAAAAATAAACTCAGTCAATCTAGCAATAGATCCTACGGAAAGTGATTATAGAATTGTAATTAGACAATCACTTGGTGTAATAACTTAGTCTTAAACAGACAAACAAACTTAAGAATGAAATTTCTTAGTTTAGGATTAATAAATGGATAACATATACCTTCTTCCTGCAGCCTTATTTCCTGCAATACCTTTAATGATGATATCATTTGGCAACAGGTATACTACACTTGCTACATTGATTAGAAAAATCCACGACGATCTAATGTTTAGAAAATTGACAAAGGAAGACAAAGAAACAAACAGGTATTTGAAACAGATTGATGTTTTAAGAAAGCGATTAACTCTTAATCGTGCTACATCAACTCTAGCTGCAATGGCATTTATTACTAATCTAATTGCAATATATTTTGCTTATATAGAAAATTTTACATCATTTGGAGTTGTCTTCACAGCGAGTTTAGTAATGTTTGGTCTGGCATTAATTTTGTATATAATTGAATTACAACTAGCCACAAAGGCACTAGATACTCACCTACAAGATCTTGCAGATTTATAGTAATTTTTTAGTTACAATGTAATTATAAATCACCTGCAATAGCTCAAAAATAAACACCCCAAGCAAAACTTGAGGTGCTAAACTTATTTAATATCAATGATAATTTACAAATGTTAGCTTTTGACAAAGACCAACTTTGATCAGACAAATTACAATTATTTCATTATTATTTCTGGGCCCATAACAGAGTTTGGTAAGATTGTAGATATCCATGGTACGTACGTAATCAGGATTAAGAACACAAACATAATTGCCAAGAATGGCAACGCGGCTCTTACCACTCCCATCATAGACATATTTGCCACGCCCGCTGTTACAAATAAATTCAATCCAACAGGAGGCGTAATCATCCCAATCTCCATATTTACCACCATAATTATACCTAGGTGAATTGGATCGATGCCTAGCTCCATTGCTATTGGGAAAACTAATGGAGCTACAATCACTAATAGCCCAGATGGTTCCATAAATTGACCACCAATCAGCAAGATAATATTTACAATAATTAAAAACATTATTGGGCCAAAGCCATATGAAATCATAACAGATGTAATTTTTTGAGGTAATTGCTCGTCAGTAATTACATGCTTTAATAGCAATGCATTTGCGATAACAAACATCAAAGTTACAACAAGTTTTCCAGCGTTGAATAATGTATTTCGAGTATCTTCATGCCAAAATGCTGTGATTAATGCATGTGGATTGCGAAACAAACTTTTTCGAGTTTGCCCTTCTTCAGTCGCTAAGGGTCCCATATCTCGGTAAATGAAACTAGAAACGATAAAAGCGTAAATAGATGCAACTGCTGCGGCTTCTGTCGGAGTAAATATTGCCCCTGTAACACCCGGGATACCATAAATACCAATCATTATTATGACAATTAAAAGCAAACCCCAAGCAGCGTCTTTGAAGCTTTCATATATTTCGAGCCAGCCTAACCACTCTCCAGATGGCATATTTTTCACACGAGCCATTACGTAGATACCAACCATCAACATAGTTCCTGCTAATAAACCTGGGATAACACCCGCCAAGAACATCCGCCCAACAGATACTTCAACTGCTGCTGCATATACGACCATAACAATTGAGGGTGGAATTAATATTCCCAAAGTGCCAGCATTACAAATTACTCCTGCAGCAAATTCTTTCGTGTAACCAACCTGTCTCATGGCGGCGATAACAATTGAACCAATTGCAACCACTGTTGCAGGTGACGAGCCCGACAATGCAGCAAAAATCATACACGCTAATACGCCTGCGATTGCTAATCCACCACGTAAGTGACCCACGAGTGCGATTGAAAATCTTATTATTCTCTTTGCTACACCACCAGTTGACATAAATGATGAGGCTAAGATGAAAAATGGTATAGCTAGAAGCGTCGAATGCCCTTCAAATGCTTCAAAGATTGTTTGAGCAACAGATGCTAGGGAACTATCAGAAAATATTAACAAAAAAACAATTGATGAAAAGCCTAATGATACTGCAATTGGCACACCAATTAACATTAAACAAATAACCATTGCGAAGAGTAAGAAGAGTTCCATTATTTTTTCTCCTCTGCAGCCATAGCTTTATTGGCTTCATCAACATCTTCTTCAGCCTCATGGCTAACAATCATCATATCAATTTTACCTTTCCAAACTGATATCCCAGCTTGAATAAATCGAAAAAGCAACAAAGCCATTGATAAAGGCATTACAAAATATGGAACGACTTTGGGCATTTTTTCATATTCCATTCCATCATTGAAAACGGCTTCAAGCCATCCCATGAAAAACGGTACAGGAATATCTTGTGTTTCATACCACCCGAGACCGCGGACTGTGAAATCAAATCCTGTTGGAAACCAACGACCTTCAGTCGGAGGCATGTTTGCGTATGGAGCCCAATAATCCCAAGACCCCTTAAGCATTAAGAATGCATAAAAAATGCAGACAAATGCTACCATCAGAGCCAATATTCTACGTCTTTTAGCGCCAAGCATATTAATGATAGCATCAACACCTAAGTGTGAAGTTTTCTTTACTGCATAAGTAGCACCCAATAAAACCAACCATGCGAATAAAAATACTGTTAATTCTAATGCCCAAAAAATATTAGAGTTAAATACATACCGAGCAACAACATTAGCAAATGTTAATAAGGCCATAGCGCCTAATATTACAGCTATTAAGTTTTCCTCAATACGATCAACCCACGAACTTTCTTCTTTCATAATAGCCCCTGAATTCTCTGTATTTAATAAAAAAGGCGCGTTGATTTCTCAACGCGCCAATTATTTTAGTTTTCCATATTGATTTTTTGAGCAGCAGCTATGTTTTCAGCGCCAACATCGCTCTCAAACTTCGCCCAAACAGGTTTCATAGCATCGATCCATAATTGACGTTGTTCTGGTGTCAAAGTACGCACTTCACCGCCAGCGTCTATAATTGCTTGTCTATTGGCTTGATTAACTGCGTAAGACTCAGCATTTCTGAGTTCAGTTACTTCATTAAATATCGTTAGAAACTGATCACGTATGTCCGCATCTAAACCATTCAACCAATCAATATTGGTAACAACTAAATAATCCAAAATACCATGATCTGTTTCTGTTGTACCATTCTGGACTTCAAAAAATTTCTTACCATAAATGTTTGACCAGGTATTTTCTTGGCCATCAACAACACCTTGTTGCAATCCTCCATAAACTTCAGAGAAAGCCATCTTTTGAGGACTCGCTCCCATTGCTTCCATTTGTGCTACAAGTACATCTGAAGACATTACTCGGAATTTTAATCCATTTGCATCTGAAGGAGCATTTAAAGCAACATTTGCAGACATTTGTTTCATTCCATTATGCCAGTAACCTAGTCCCTGTAGGCCACGATTCTGCATTGAGTCTAGCATTGCTTGACCTGTTTCAGATGCTTGGAATGCATCAACAGCGTTAATATTTTTAAACATGAATGGTAAATCAAAAATTCGAAACTGTTTAGTAAATTTTTCAAACTTAGATAAAGAAGGTGCTGCTAATTGAACATCCCCTTGTAGTAAAGCTTCTAAAACTTTATTATCATTATATAAAGTAGAATTTGGATAAACTTCCATACAAGCTTTACCATTCATCTCATCATTAATTCGCTGTTCTAAAAGAGTAGCAGCAATACCTTTTGGATGTTTGTCAGTATTCGTAACGTGACTAAACTTGATAACTACTTCACCGCTATCGCACGCTGCTGTTGCGATAGACGGAACAGCTACAACTGCCGCGACGCATGCAGCTTTTAAAAATATATTCATTATTTTCTCCCAATTGAAATGTAGTAACAATATAATACAGTAACAGAATTTGACTAGAGTAGTAGTCGTAAATACTGATCAGTTATTACGATTAAACATTCCTATCAAATCTGTGATAATAGAAGCAGTTTAATTTCGCCTGGGAGTTTGGAATGTTTAAAGGTTTTGTTGAAGAATATATTGAAGGGGATGGTGCAAATCTATTTATCCGCCGTGCTGGCCCTGAGAATGCTGAACCAATTGTTCTTCTTCATGGCTATCCTCAGACATCAGCAATGTGGCATGCTGTGGCACCAATTCTGTCAAGTTCTTATCAAGTTATTTGCCCAGATTTGCGAGGGTATGGCGCATCTGAAAAACCGAAATCTGACGCCAGGCATTATCCTTATTCTAAGCGAGCAATGGCAAAGGATATAATAGCCATGATGAAACATTTGGGGCATAATAGGTTTTTAGTTGGTGCTCATGATCGAGGAGCTAGGGTTGCACATCGACTTGGCCTTGATCATCCCGATAGTATCGAAGCCATGGTATTATTAGATATTGCACCAACGCGCGAAATGTACGCTGGCACTAGTGCAAATTTTGCACAAGTATATTGGCACTGGTTTTTCCTAACACAACCAAATCCATTGCCTGAAAAAATGATCTCTTCAGATCCAGAAGGGTTTTGGAAGTTAAAGTGTTTAAATCAAGCACACGGTCAAAATCCATTTTCACCCGAAGCATTAGCGGAGTATCTAGCTTCTTTTAAGGATCCCAACACAATACATTCGAGCTGTGAAGATTACCGTGCAGCAGCGAGCATTGATATAGAGCATGATGATGCGGACCAAGGTAAAAAACTTATGATGCCGATTTTGACCCTTTGGGCGAAATTTGGTGTTATTGAAAGTTGTTTTAACGCACTTGATCTATGGCGACAACGTGCACATCAAGTCAAAGGTCAAGCACTTGATTCAACGCATTATATGGCTGAAGAAATCCCACAAGAAATCACAATGCACATGTTAGAATTCTTTTCCCAGAATCCCATTCATAAGAAGGAAATTTCTCAATGACACGAACCCTGTATGACAAACTTGTGGATGCACATAAAATTT
>FZLS01000022.1 GCA_900197625.1 Rhodobacteraceae bacterium Water-Bin34
GCGGCAAAAGCAGCAGCAGCTAAGAAGCCAGCGGCAAAAGCAAAAGCGCAAAAGAAAACTAACGTTAAAAAATAATTATATTTTTAAAATAACAAAAAATAGTTGGGCCAAAAGGCCCAATTAAAATTGGAGACCTTAATTGAAGCCGGTTGATACAAAAAGCCGAAACCAAACTCGTTTAGCATCTGTAGTTATCTTAATTACAATGGTTGTCTGGATGGCTTTGCAGTGGATTGGGGGCAAGATTGGATTAGAGGCGCGATATGTGTTTCTATTAGATTTTTTTGCATTAGCGGCATTTGCCTGGTCGCTAATGGTATTAATTAGAGTTTGGCTCAGGCGCCAATGACTAAGAAAGTTATAAACTTATGTTAAAAGACGAAGATCGCATCTTTACTAATCTTTACGGCATGCATGACCGATCATTGAAAGGTGCTCAATCTCGTGGGCACTGGTCTGAAACAGCTAAAATTATCAAAAATGGCCATGACTGGATTATTGATGAAATGAAGAGCTCTGGTTTACGTGGTCGTGGTGGAGCAGGTTTCCCAACAGGGTTAAAGTGGTCATTTATGCCTAAAGAGTCAGATGGCCGACCCGCGTACTTAGTAATTAACGCAGATGAATCTGAGCCTGGTACATGTAAAGATCGTGAAATAATGAGAAATGATCCACATGCATTGATAGAGGGTGCATTAATTGCATCATTCGCTATGAATTCGAACGCTTGTTATATTTATATTCGTGGTGAATTCATCCGTGAACGAGAAGCGCTTCAGCTAGCAATTGATGAATGTTATGATGCAGGATTATTAGGCAAAAATGCTGCAAAATCAGGCTGGGATTTTGATATTTATCTACATCATGGAGCAGGTGCTTACATTTGTGGCGAAGAGACAGCCCTATTGGAAAGCCTTGAAGGTAAAAAGGGCATGCCCCGAATGAAACCCCCATTTCCTGCTGGGGCTGGGTTATATGGGTGTCCTACAACTGTAAATAATGTTGAATCAATCGCTGTCGTTCCAACAATCTTACGACGTGGAGGAGACTGGTTTAAGTCTTTTGGTCGTGAGAATAATTATGGAACAAAGTTATTTGCTATTTCTGGTCATGTTAACAATCCTTGTGTTGTAGAAGAGGCCATGTCGATCCCTCTTCAAGAGCTCCTAGATCGCCATTGTGGTGGTGTTCGAGGTGGATGGAAAAATTTAAAAGCAGTTATTCCAGGTGGATCTTCTGTACCATTGTTACCAGCTGATATTTGTAATGATGCAATTATGGATTTTGATTGGTTGAGAGACCAAAGGTCTGGATTGGGTACTGCTGCTGTTATTGTTATGGACCAAAATACTGATATTATTAAAGCAATATGGAGATTATCAAAGTTCTATAAACATGAAAGTTGTGGTCAATGTACCCCATGTAGAGAAGGTACGGGCTGGATGATGCGTGTGATGGATAGATTGGTTAGAGGTGATGCTGAACCAGATGAAATTGACATGTTATTGGATGTGACCAAACAGGTTGAAGGTCACACAATATGTGCTTTAGGTGATGCAGCTGCTTGGCCCATTCAAGGATTAATTCGTCATTTCAGGGATGAAATTGAAGATCGCATTAAACATAAGCGAAATGGTCGAGTTTCACAATTTGCTGCAGAATAAAAAGGGTATTTAGATGCGTCTGGCGACATTTACATTATTTGGATTTATTATGATATGTCCTGTATGTGCATTTCCACAGACAACTCTATGGGATGTTGCGCCAATAAATAAAGGTTTGTTTAATATTGGTATTGCACATGGTATTAGGAAGAATTGTACATCAATAAAAGCAAATACCTTGGTTGGAATAACTTATGTTTGGAAACTTATAGGCCACGCCACAGATGCAGGTTTTACAATAAAAGAAACCCGTAAGTTCATAGATAATGATGCAGAAAAAGAAATATTAAGATTAAGGGTTAATAAATACCTCCTTTCATTAGGATTAAACCCAAAAAAAAGTAATTCTCTATGTGATCTAGGCAAAGAGGAAATTGTTAACAAAAGCCAAATTGGCAAACTACTAAGGATAAATTAGGCACATGTCTGATCTAAGAAAAATCATTATTGATGGCCAAGAAGTTGAAGTTGATGGGGCTATGACACTTCTTCAAGCTTGTGAAGTTGCAGATGTTGAAGTTCCAAGGTTTTGTTATCATGAAAGATTAACAATTGCTGGTAATTGTCGAATGTGTTTGGTTGAAGTCGTTGGTGGACCTCCTAAACCTGCGGCATCATGCGCTATGCAAGTACGCGATGTTCGTGGTGGACGTAATGGTGAATTACCAGAAATTAAAACAACTTCTCCTATGGTGAAAAAAGCTCGTGAAGGAGTTATGGAGTTTTTATTAATTAATCATCCACTAGACTGTCCAATATGTGATCAAGGAGGTGAATGTGATCTCCAAGATCAAGCAATGGCATATGGAGTAGATTTTTCTCGTTTTAGAGAGCCAAAGCGTGCTGTTGATAATCTAGATTTAGGCCCTCTTGTTGAAACTACAATGACACGCTGTATTTCCTGCACAAGGTGTGTGCGTTTTACCACAGAAGTTGCTGGTATTACTCAAATGGGTCAAACGGGTCGTGGTGAAGATGCTGAAATCACGTCATACCTTAATGAAACATTAGATAGTGAGTTACAGGGAAATATAATCGACTTATGCCCAGTCGGTGCATTAACTTCAAAACCATATGCATTTACAGCTCGGCCATGGGAGTTGATGAAAACTGAAACCATTGATGTAATGGATGCCTTAGGATCAAATATTCGAGTTGATACAAAAGGCCGTGAAGTTATGAGAATCCTTCCAAGAAATCACGATGAGGTAAATGAAGAATGGATTTCAGATAAAACCAGATTTGTTTGGGATGGTTTGCGACGACAGCGTCTTGATCAGCCATATGTCCGTAAAGGTGGAAAATTAAAGCCTGCGACTTGGGATGAAGCATTCTCTGCAATCAAAAAAGCTTTAGATGGTAAAAAAATCTCAGCGATTGCTGGAGATTTAGTATCTGTAGAAGCTATGTTTGCACTAAAGAAAATGGTTAATAACCTAGGTGGAAATACTGAATGTCGTGTGGATGATGCTAAATTGCCAATTGATAATCGAGCAGCATATGCCGGAACTGCAAAAATTACTGACATAGATGATGCCCAAACAATTTATTTACTTGGCACCAATCCCAGAACTGAAGCGCCTGTTTTAAATGCAAGGGTCAGAAAAGCATATATGAACGGCGCTGATATAAAGTTGATAGGTGATCCGATTGATTTAACATATGATTACGATCACATTGGCAATGACCGTAAATCATTAGAACTATTAATATCAGATGAGACTGCAAATGGTTCTTCAGAAAACAAATCCCTTATCATTCTTGGTCAAGGTGCTTTACTTGAAGCTGATGGAGAAGCGGTTTTAGCTTCAGCACAAAAATTAGCAAAAATAACAAATTCAAAATTATTGATTTTACATACTGCTGCAGCGCGAGTTGGAGGCATGGACATTGGTTTTAATACAAAAGGTGGAATTAATGTCGCATTAAAAGGTGCTGACGTTATTTTTAACCTTGGAGCCGATCAAGTAGAGCTTCCTGAAACTGCATTTGTTATATATCAAGGGTCTCATGGTGATCGAGGAGCGCATGGAGCAAATGTTATTCTTCCTTCAGCAACATATACTGAAGAAAGTGGTATTTTTGTAAATACAGAAGGTCGAGTTCAATTAGCTGAAAGGGCTAGTTTTCCACCGGGTCAAGCAAAAGAAAATTGGGCCATACTGCGAGCATTATCAGCAGTTTTAGATGTCAAATTACCTTTCGATAACCTTAATTCTTTACGAACAGAATTATATAAAGAATTCCCTGAAATGAATAGATTTGATTATGTAAGGGAAAATAGTGGAAAAACTTTGAAGCTAAATAAATTAGGTAAAGCTTCATTTAAATATGCTATTTCTGATCATTATTTGACCAACCCAATAGCGAGAGCTTCAGAGGTTATGGCTGAATTATCAAAAAACACAAAAGAACGAGCCGCTACGGCCGTTGCCGCTGAGTAGAGGGTTTTAAAATGGATTTTTTCCAAACTAATTTGGGTATATTCTTAACTGTTTTAGGGCAAACCTTACTAGTGCTTGGGTTTGTAATGATTAGTTTATTGTTATTGGTATATGGCGATAGAAAAATTTGGGGTGCAGTTCAAATGCGTCGTGGTCCCAATGTTGTTGGCCCATGGGGAATATTACAAACTCTTGCAGACGCACTGAAATATGTTGTTAAAGAAGTTGTTGTTCCTGCGGGCGCAGATAAGACTGTTTTCTTTTTGGCTCCACTGGTCTCATTCATACTTGCTGCTATAGCCTGGGCTGTCATTCCATTTAATGGTAGATGGATTCTTGCTGATCTTAATGTTGCTGTTTTGTATGTATTTGCAGTGTCTTCACTAGAAGTTTATGGCGTTATAATGGGAGGATGGGCGTCTAATTCAAAATACCCATTCCTAGGTTCTCTACGCTCAGCAGCTCAAATGATTTCCTATGAAGTTTCGATTGGGTTTATAATTATTGGCATTATTATTTCAACTGGCTCGTTGAGTTTTATCAACATTGTGGAAGCTCAATCTGGTTCTTATGGATTGTTGAATTGGTATTGGTTGCCCCATTTGCCGATGGTGTTTTTATTTTTCATATCAGCTCTAGCTGAAACTAATAGACCACCTTTTGATTTACCTGAAGCAGAGTCCGAGCTTGTTGCTGGTTACCAAGTAGAATATTCATCAACGCCATTTTTACTATTCATGGCAGGTGAATACATTGCAATATGGTTAATGTGTGCACTTACCACAATATTATTTTTCGGTGGGTGGTTATCTCCACTTCCACAAGCGTGGATAGAATACATGCCATTTTTAGGCCACGGAGCTCTTTGGATGGTTCTTAAAATGGGATTTTTCTTTTTCTTATTTGCTATGGTTAAGGCCATAACACCAAGATATCGATATGATCAGTTAATGCGACTAGGTTGGAAAGTATTCTTGCCATTTTCACTTATTTGGGTCGTCATCGTGGCATTTCTTGCTCAATACGGAGCTTTTGGCGGCGCTTATGCAAGATGGACAATTGGTGGTTAATACAGAATTAAATTAAATGAAACTACAAACAAATTTATGGATGATGATTTTGAGGTAATTTTGTTAAATAATTACTAAAGTTTATTAATATTGAGTGCTTTTTTGTTGAAGTAAACTTGAATTTATATAATTACGGCATTGTCGCGCTAGCTGTTAAAAAGCATGGCATGTTTTAGAGAAGAACGTTGAGGAGAGAAAAATGTCATTTGACTATGTACGTGCTGGAAAATATTTTTTATTAGCAGACTTTTTCATTGGCATGAAGTTAGGCCTAAAGTATTTTTTCAAACCAAAAGCAACGTTAAACTATCCTCATGAAAAAGGCCCCTTATCTCCTCGTTTTAGAGGCGAACATGCGCTTCGAAGATATGCAAATGGTGAAGAGAGATGTATTGCTTGTAAGTTGTGTGAAGCAATATGTCCTGCTCAAGCTATTACTATCGATGCAGAACCACGTGAAGATGGATCTCGAAGAACTACACGTTATGATATCGACATGACTAAATGTATATATTGTGGTTTCTGCCAAGAAGCATGTCCAGTTGACGCAATTGTAGAAGGCCCAAATTTCGAATTTGCTACCGAAACTCGTGAAGAGCTTTTTTACAATAAAAACAAGCTACTTTCCAATGGAGATCGTTGGGAAGCTGAAATATCTCGCAACTTAGAACTTGATGCTCCATATCGGTAGGAATAATTATGACCATAACTTTATTAGCATTTTATCTTTTTTCAATCACTGCTGTGATGTCTGCACTATTTGTTGTGGTCGCTCGTAACCCTGTACATTCAGTTTTATGGCTCATACTCACTTTCTTTTCTGCTGCGTCATTGTTTGTTTTAATGGGTGCTGAATTCGTTGCTATGCTTCTTGCGATTGTTTACGTCGGAGCAGTAGCTGTCTTATTTTTATTTGTTGTTATGATGTTAGACGTTGATTTTGTTGAATTGAAATCAGGCATGCAAAAATATTTCTTAATTGGCTCGTCAATAGGAGTTATTCTTTTGATGGAACTAGGGCTTGTTATCAGTCATTGGAAAGTAGCTCCTGAGGCTGGTAGTTTATTACAATCGCCTACACCGCCTATTGATACAGTTCACAATACTCTAGCATTGGGTCAGATACTATACAGTGATTACATCTATTTATTTCAGATTGCGGGCTTAATTCTTTTAACAGCTATGATTGGTGCGATTGTTTTGACACTTCGTCACCGGACTGATGTTAAAAGACAAAACGTTGTTGAGCAAATGCAACGTGATCCAGCAGATGCAATGGAAGTTATATCAGTTAAACCGGGGCAAGGATTATGATACCAGTTGAACACTACTTAACGGTTGCGGCTTTATTGTTTGTTATCGGAATTTTTGGGATATTCTTAAATCGTAAAAATGTTATAGTAATACTCATGTCGATAGAATTAATGTTATTGGCTGTTAATATAAATTTTGTTGCTTTCTCTACGCATTTAAATGACTTAGCCGGACAGGTATTTACACTATTTATTTTAACTGTTGCTGCAGCTGAAGCAGCGATTGGTCTAGCAATCTTAGTCTGTTTCTTCAGGGTTCGAGGAACCATAGCTGTTGAAGATATTAATGTGATGAAAGGCTAACTCATGGAAATGATTTTGTTATTCGCCCCGCTAGTCGGTTCCATAATTTGTGGGTTTGGACATCGCATTCTTGGTGAAAAAATAGCCATGACTGTATCGACAGGGGCGCTTTTTTTATCTGCTATTTTATCCTGGATAGTATTTATTAACTTTCATGGTGATGGGCATACAATTTCTCTTTTCCGTTTTATTGAGAGTGGAAGCTTATCTGCTGATTGGGCCATTAGAATGGACCGATTAACTGCAATAATGTTAGTTGTTATTAATACAGTTTCTGCATTGGTTCATTTATATTCTTGGGGATATATGGATAAAGATCCACAATGGAAACAAGGTGAAAGCTACAAACCCCGCTTTTTTGCTTATCTATCATTTTTTACATTTGCTATGTTGATGTTGGTCACATCAGATAATTTACTTCAAATGTTTTTTGGTTGGGAAGGAGTTGGTGTAGCTTCTTACCTACTTATAGGTTTCTATTACAGAAAACCAACTGCAGGTGCTGCCGCTATGAAAGCATTTATTGTAAATAGGGTTGGTGATTTTGGCTTTGCATTGGGTATATTTGGTTTATTTTATTTATCAGGAAGTATAAATTTTTCGGAGGTTTTAGATCCACACAATGCCAAAGAATTAAGTAAGACTACTTTTCAATTTTTATCATGGCAATTAAATGCCTTAGAAGTAATTACAATGTTATTATTCATTGGCGCGATGGGTAAATCTGCACAACTGATGTTACATACTTGGCTACCTGACGCTATGGAAGGTCCAACTCCTGTATCTGCATTAATTCACGCAGCCACAATGGTTACTGCTGGAGTATTTATGGTATGCCGACTTTCACCATTAATGGAATACGCAATATTTACACCTAACTTTATTGTTATAATTGGTGCAACAACAGCATTTTTTGCTGCAACAGTTGGGTTAGTACAAAATGATATAAAGCGTGTTATCGCATATTCAACTTGTTCTCAATTAGGCTATATGTTCGTTGCAGCAGGAGTCGGGGCTTATGGCGTAGCGATGTTCCATCTCTTCACCCATGCATTTTTCAAGGCAATGTTATTTCTAGGTGCTGGTTCTGTTATTCACGCAATGCATCACGAGCAAGATATGAGAAATTATGGAGCGTTAAGAAAAAAAATACCATATACATTTGTCGCAATGATGATTGGAACCTTAGCAATTACTGGTGTTGGTATACCTCTTACACATTACGGTTTTGCAGGATTTTTATCTAAAGATGCAATTATAGAAAGTGCTTATGGCGCGGGAACTGGTGTTGGCCAATATGCTTTTGTTTTGTTAGTTGTTGCCGCGGCAATGACAAGTTTTTATTCTTGGCGTTTAATATTTTTAACATTTTATGGCAAAGCCCGCGGTAATTCACACACACATGACCATGCGCATGAAAGCCCACTTGTTATGATAGTCCCACTAGCCGTTTTGGCACTAGGCGCTGTTTTTTCTGGAATGATCTGGTACGAAGATTTCTTTGGGCACCACTGGGAAGAATTTTTTGGTTCCTCATTGTACGCAAATCATGAAACTAATCATGTTGTTCATGATGCACACTATGTTGCCAATTGGGTCAAAGCTTCTCCTTTCTTTGCAATGTTGTTTGGATTTATAATGGCCATGTGGTTCTATATCTGGTCACCAGAAAATCCTGCAAAGTTAGCCAAGCAACAAAATGCTATTTATAAATTCTTTTTGAATAAATGGTACTTTGACGAACTTTATGAAATTATATTTGTGCGACCATCTAAGTGGTTGGGTAATTTCCTTTGGAAAAAAGGGGATGGTACATTTATTGATGGCGGTATTAATGGGTTAGCAATGGGAATTATCCCACTTTTAACTCGTAAATACCAAGGAATGCAGTCAGGTTATTTATTCCACTATGCGTTTACGATGGTTATAGGGGTCGCTGTGATTGTTACATGGTTTGCATTGACTGGAGGGTCCCGCTAATGGATAATCTTTTGTCTATTGTAATTTTCTTGCCATCTCTAGCAGCACTGATTTTAGCTGTAATTTTAAGAGGTGAAGATGAATTATCGCAAAGAAATGCAAAAATATTAGCCTTAATCGCTACACTAGCTACTTTCGTAGTTAGCTTGCCATTATTAACTCAATTTGACCCAACAAATACAAATTTCCAATTTGTTGAAGAATATAACTGGTTAGCGGGATTGAAATACAAAGTGGGCCTAGATGGCATTAGCATTTTATTTGTAATGCTGACCACTTTTTTAATGCCAATAGTAATTGGCGCATGTTGGACAGTTACCACTCGAGTTAAAGAATATATGATTATGTTTCTGATATTAGAAACAATGATGTTAGCTGTTTTTAGTTCTTTGGATATAATTCTTTTTTATGTTGTATTCGAAGCTGGCTTAATTCCAATGTTTTTAATTGTAGGCATATGGGGTGGTAAAGATCGAATTTATGCTGCCTTCAAATTGTTTTTATATACACTACTTGGTTCAGTCCTAATGCTGGTTGCAATTATATATATGTGGTTTGAGGCTGGTACTACAGATATACCGACATTGATGCAGCACCAGTTTTCATCTGAAAATATGATTATATTTGGAGTAACACTAGTTGGTGGCATTCAAACATTATTATTCTTAGGATTTTTCGCCTCGTTTGCAGTTAAAATGCCGATGTGGCCTGTCCATACTTGGCTGCCAGATGCACACGTACAGGCTCCGACTGCTGGATCTGTTGTCTTAGCTGCTATACTTCTGAAAATGGGTGGGTATGGATTTTTAAGATTTAGTTTACCGATGTTTCCCGTCGGATCAGATGTCATGGCAACCTTTGTGATGACACTATCAGTAATTGCAATCATTTACACATCTTTGGTTGCCCTTGTTCAAGAGGATATGAAAAAATTGATTGCGTATTCTTCAGTAGCCCATATGGGTTTCGTAACAATGGGGATTTTTGCTCTTAATAAACAAGGTCTAGATGGCGCTATTTTCCAAATGCTTAGCCATGGATTTATTTCAGCAGCCTTATTCTTAGGTGTTGGTGTAATCTACGATAGAATGCATACTAGAGATATAGATGCTTATGGTGGTCTTGTAATTCGCATGCCAATTTTTGCATTAATATTTATGCTTTTCACTATGGCAAACGTTGGATTGCCTGGTACATCAGGCTTTGTAGGTGAATTTTTAACATTAACTGCTGCATTTAAAGCAAATACATGGATTGCTTTTGGTGCGACAACTGGTGTTATTTTATCTGCCGGATATGCATTATGGTTATATAGAAGAGTTGTTTTTGGAGATTTAGTTAAAGAAAGCTTAAAGGGTATATCTGATATGGATATGCGTGAAAAACTCTTAATGGCTCCTTTAATAGTAATGACAATATTATTAGGAATTTATCCGGCATTAGTTTTAGATTTAATTGGTCCATCTGTTAATGCTTTATTAGAACAAGTGCATGCCGCACAGGGAGTTGTATATGATGCTACTTCAAAAGCCATACATTAAAGGGGTATCAAAGCTATGATCAGCATGGATATCAATATCGTCCTCCCAGAAATTACTTTAGCTGTTTTCGCAATGGCCGCTCTTATGGTTGCAGTCTATGGTGGAAAAGACCGATTAGCAGGTTTAATGTTCTGGTCAACTTCTGGAATTATGGGTTTACTAGGTTTATGGTTAGCATTCTCTGAGCCAGTAATATCTTCGGCATTCAATGGGTCTTTCATAAACGATGGTTATGCACGTTTTGCCAAAGTTATAATATTATTTGGCTCTGCTTCGATGTTATTGTTATCTCAAGATTATTTGGAAAAAAATAAATTATTCAAATTTGAATTTCCAATTTTGATTGCTTTAGCAGCACTTGGTATGATGTTGATGGTATCTGCTGGGGACTTGATGGCTCTTTATATGGGTTTAGAATTACAATCTTTAGCATTGTATGTAGTTGCTTCTTTCCGTAGAGATAGCATCCGCTCAACAGAAGCTGGATTAAAATATTTTGTTCTTGGTGCGTTATCATCTGGGCTATTACTTTATGGAGCTTCATTGGTTTATGGTTTTTCAGGCACAACGAATTTTGCAGGTATTTCAGAAACAATTAATGATGGTAATCTTGGACTTGGTATGCTGTTTGGGTTGGTTTTCCTATCAGTTGGTATGGCCTTTAAAGTTTCGGCGGCACCATTTCATATGTGGACACCAGATGTTTATGAAGGTTCTCCAACTCCAGTTACTGGTTTTTTTGCAACTGCACCAAAAGTAGCTGCAGCGTGTTTGTTTGGTAGAGTTGTTCATGACGCATTTGGAGCAGCAATTTCGGACTGGCAGCAGATAATAGCATTTTTATCCTTTGTTTCAATGTTCCTCGGTGCAATTGCAGCTATAGGACAAACAAATATAAAACGGTTGATGGCATATTCATCAATAGCCCATATGGGATTTGCACTACTTGGACTGTCATCTGGTACACAAGAAGGTGTTCAAGCATTATTAATTTACATGGCAATTTATGTGACTATGAATGTTGGCGTTTTTGCATTTATTCTAAATATGGAGCGTGATGGACAACCCATAACTGATATTAGGTCTCTTGGCTTATATTCTCGTGTTGAACCATTAAGAGCCGCTGCACTTGCCGTTTTAATGTTTAGCCTAGCAGGAATACCACCTTTAGTTGGTTTTTTCGGTAAGCTCTACGTTTTAAAAGCAGCTATTAATGCAGGAATGACATGGCTAGCTATATCCGCTGTTGTAGCCTCTGTGATAGGTGCATTTTATTATCTGCGAATTATTTACTTCATGTATTTTGGTGAAGAAGTAGAAAAAATGAGCGGTAAAATGCCCTTTTTACATAAGTTCGCATTATATGGAGCAACTCTAATAATGCTATTTGGCGCAATAAATTTATTTGGAATTGAATCAGTTGCGGCAGATGCTGCTGTGTCACTTTTTAAATGATGGACTGGCCAAATGGTTTTGGTCTTATAACGTTCGAAACAATTGATAGTACGAATAAGGAAGCTTCTCGTCGGGTGAACGAGACTATCCAACCTACTTGGATTCTATCTTATGAACAAACATCGGGAATTGGTCGTCGTGGGAGAAGGTGGTCAAGTCAAAAAGGTAACTTTTCAGCTACTTTATTGATGCCAATTTCGGGTAGTTTATCTACTGTTGCATTACATAGTTTTGTGGCAAGTTTGGCGTTAAGAGATACACTTATTCATATAACAAGTGAACCAGAAAGATTCAGCTTAAAGTGGCCCAATGATGTTTTGATGGATGAGTGCAAAATAGCAGGAATCTTATTAGAAACTTGTGGCGTTGGGCCAAGTCATTTGAGCATTGGTATAGGAGTAAATTTATCTGTTGTACCCGAAGCTAATAAGATTGAAAACTTAGCGACCCCACCAACTTGCCTTGGTATCAAAATCCTTCCTATGGATTTTTTAAAAATATTAGCGAATTATTTGGCAATTCGTTTGAATGATTTCAATGCATCTGGATTTGAAAAAACACGATTAGATTGGTTAAAGAGTGCTGCTAATATAGGTAGAACCATTACTGCAAGAATGCCAAATTCTGAAATAGTAGGAAAATTTGTAACAGTAGACGAAGAGGGTGCTCTTGTATTAAAAGCAGACGATATAGTTCACTCAATTCATGCAGCTGATATTTTTTTCTAAAGGATTACACATGTTATTAGCAATAGATGTTGGCAATACAAATACTGTTTTTGCAATTCATGATGATAAAAAGTTTCTTGCTTCCTGGAGGTGTGAAACTTTGGTTGGTCGAACGGCAGACGAATATTTTGTGTGGCTTAACCAATTAATGAAATTAAATAAAATTCTTGGTCATATTAATCGTGTAGTTGTAAGTTCAACAGTACCCAGAGTAGTATTTAATTTACGTGTTTTGTCAGATCGCTATTTTAATTGTCGGCCCCTTGTAATTGGCAAACCTGACTGTTTCCTGGGCGTGGATATCCGGGTTGATTCTGGGGCTACAGTTGGAGCTGACCGCCTTGTTAATACGATTGGTGCATATGACCAATTTGGAGGTGATTTAATAGTTGTTGATTTTGGTACGGCAACAACTTTTGATGTTGTAGATCATGATGGAGCTTATATTGGTGGAGTAATCGCGCCAGGTGTCAATCTTTCTTTATCAGCATTACATGAGCGAGCCGCTGCACTGCCTCATATTGATATTGCACAACCTGAAAATGTTATAGGAACAAATACAGTTGCTTGTATGCAATCAGGTATATTCTGGGGGTATATTGGTTTGGTCGAAGGTATTTGTAAAAAAATTAAGTCTGAACACCCAAGGAAAATGAAAATTATATCAACTGGTGGCCTTTCAACATTGTTTAATCGCGGCACGAATACTATTGACCACATTGACCTAGACCTGACATTACATGGTCTATATCTGGTAGATCAGAGAAATCGGAAATAAAATGACAACTAAAAATAAATTAATTTACTTGCCTCTTGGTGGAGCAGGTGAAATCGGTATGAATATGTACCTCTATGGTTATGGTTCAAAAGGTAAAGAACGCTTTATCCTAGCGGACATAGGAGTAACATTTCCTGCAATGGATGGTACTCCAGGTGTTGATTTGATTATGGCTGATACAAAATTCATTCAAGATAGAGCTGATCGATTAGATGGAATTTTTATAACACATGCACATGAAGATCATATAGGAGCAATAGGTTTATTATGGCCACATTTGAATGCGCCTATATATTGCCGTAAATTTACTGCTGCAGTAGCAAAAGCAAAGATGGAAGATAGAAATCAAACTTCAGAAATGATTGAAATTTTACCTCCATATCCTGAAATGAAACAAGTTGGTAAATTTAAGGTTGGCATTTTGCCAGTTCCGCATTCTATACCAGAAGCTTCAGGATTGGTCATTGAAACACCTGACCAAAGAATTGTTCATACTGGTGATTTAAAATTAGATCCTGATCCTGTAGTTGGAGAACCATTTAACCCAGAGTTGTTCGAAGAATTAGGCAAAAAAGGTGTCGATGTTCTTGTGTGTGATAGTACCAATATATTTTCTAATAAGCCTGGGCGGTCTGAGGCAACATTAGTAAAGCCAATTGCTGATATGATAAAAAGCGCAAATGGAATGGTTGTTGCAACAACATTTGCTTCTAATGTCGCTCGTTTAAAAACATTGGCGCAAGCTGGAATTGATTCAGGCCGCTCTGTTTGTGTTTTGGGTAGATCAATGCAGAAAATGCTTGGCTATGCACACTCCACTGGTGTTCTCGATAATTTTCCTCCTACAGTTCAATTAGAAGATATTCCAAATATCCCTCGCGAAAATTTAATGTTGTTAGTTACGGGATCTCAAGGAGAGGGTAGAGCAGCCTCAGCGCAATTAGCCAGAGGGAAATATTTGGGTATAACAATGCAGGATGGAGATACATTTTTATTTTCGTCAAAAACTATACCAGGTAATGAAGTTTCGGTTGGGCGCATAATAAATTCGTTTGCGATGCAAGGTGTTAACGTAATTGATGATAGTGCAGAAATCTATCATGTTTCGGGACACGCAAATCGACCTGATCTTGAAGAAATTCATCGTTTATTAAATCCAAAAACTTTAATTCCGATGCATGGAGAATACCGCCATCTTAAGGAGCATTCTGAATTAGCTTCATCAAAGGGTATCGATACATTAATTGTTCCTAATGGAGCTGTTGTTGAGTTTGATAGAAATAGCGCAAAGATTGTTGACCATATCGAAACTGGAAGAATATATTTAGATGGTTCAAGGTTAATTGGTGCTTATGATGGGGTTGTTCTTGATCGTATTAGGATGGCAACAAGAGGTACTGTCGCCATATCATTGGTAATTGAAGGCTCTGAGGTTTTAGGTGTTTGGGCTGAACCAATAGGCTTACCAGAAACTGAAACATATGAAGATGGGCTTATTGAAATAATAGAAGAGCAAGTGGAGAATTCCTTACTCAAGTCAAAATCTAAACTTTTAAAAGATGACCAAGAAGTTGAAAAGTTAGTATCAAAAATTGTTTCCAATGTCTGTAAGAATGAAGTTGGGAAAAAACCTGTCACACGCATTTTGATCAATCGTATTGAAAGTTAGATTGTTAACAGGAAGATTTATTTTGTGAAATTGTAGCTTTAACGTAATAAGAAGGCTGGGACATGTTCACCTAGACCTTTTACGGGTAATTTTTGTGTGTCTTTCTGTGTAACTTTATCTTCTGTATCTTTTGAAGATTTCATACCATCTGAACTTTTAGTTTGTGCAGTTTTTGAGCTTTTGAGTTCTTGATGTTTTTCAGCTGGGTTTGTTTGAATTTGTTTGTCTATTTTTTTTGCACGTTTTTTGTTTTCTTGATTTTTTAATGCTGGCAATTCAATCTCAAGTCGTGGAATAGCTTGCTTAACTAATTCTTCAATTTTATCTAGATGTTTTATTTCATGGGGTAAGCATAACATGAAGGCCCAGCCTTTTCTTCCAGCTCTTCCAGTACGGCCAATTCTATGGACATAATCTTCAGCGTGTATAGGCACATCAAAATTAAATACATGAGAGACTGCTGGTATATCTAATCCTCTAGCTGCTACATCAGATGCGACTAGCAGTGTAATGTCATTATTTTTAAAGCCTGCTAGTACTTCCATCCTATAACGCTGGTCAAGATCACCATGTATTGCACCTACGGAATGGCCATGTTTTTTTAGTGATTTCATTACTATATCTACATCAACCTTACGATTGCAGAATACTATTCCATTAGTAAGTTTATCGCCCTCGTTTTCTATGATTGTTCGTAATAAATCACGTTTCTTTTTTGCTTCAAGTTTGCGATTGTCCGCTTTGAAACATACTACATTCTGAGTAATGTTTTCGGATGTTGTGGCCTGTCGTGCAACTTCAACAAGTTTTGGATTTTGTAAAAACTCTTGAGTAATACGCGTTATTTCTGGAGCCATGGTTGCACTAAAAAATAGCGTTTGACGAGTGAATGGTGTCAATTTGAATATTCGTTCAATATCTGGAATGAAACCCATATCAAGCATACGATCTGCTTCATCTACAACCATTATCTCAATACCGGTTAGCAGTAATTTACCTCTTTCAAAGTGGTCAAGAAGTCTGCCAGGAGTTGCAATCAATACATCAACACCTCTGTCTATTAGCCTGTCTTGATCTTTAAATGACACGCCTCCTATTAAGAGAGCCATATCTAATTTTACATATTTTGCATATTGTTCAAAGTTCTCTGCGACTTGAGCTGCTAATTCTCTGGTTGGTGCAAGTACTAAAGAGCGAGGCATTCTTGCTCGTGCTCTTCCCCTTGCTAATTTATGTATCATAGGAAGGGTAAATCCAGCAGTCTTTCCAGTTCCCGTTTGTGCAATTCCTAATACATCTCTGCCCTCAAGAGCGTGAGGAATTGCTTCTGATTGGATTGGAGTAGGTGTATCATAGCCAACGTCGTTGATGGCCTTCATTACTTTTGGACTTAAGCCAAGGTCGATAAATTTTTTCATATATCCTGCATATTTCGCGGAGTTAAAATTTGCCGCTTATAACACGGCTCGGTAATCGGACTATTACCAATTCATCTATGAACTTTATTTAACCTATTTCATGTTAAAGTCAATTAAGCACTAGTTTGTGTATTTCGCATAAATATTTTGATTAAATGTAACTTATTCGATAAAAGATTTTATGTTTGAAATATATTCATTATATTGAATTTATGAGGTAACGTTAATGTATCTAAAATTGAAGTTTTTAACTGTTCCATTATTATTGATTATTGAAGCGAATATTTTATCTGCTAACGAAAACATTTTGGACCAATATCCAAGTTCAGATTTATATTCGAGTCCCTATGAAATCATACCAGATGTATTTAGTGCTATTGGTGCAACCGCACCACCTACTTATCAAAATACTGGGCATAATAATAATCTAAGTTTTATAATTACTGGTGATGGAGTTGTCGTCATAAATAGTGGCGCAGCATATGTTTTGGCAAAAGCAATGCATGAGGAAATTAAAAAAATCACTGACCAACCAGTCAAACTCATTATAAATGAAAATGGACAAGGTCATGCAATGCTTGGTAATAATTATTGGGCTGAATTAGGAGTTCCTATATTAGCACATGTAGATGCTGCACAAGAATTTGAAGAACGTGGTTATAATATATTAGAACGTATGAAAAATTATAACTTAGAGAAATCAAAAGGAACTATTTTGCATGGGCCAACGAAAACTTTTGTAGATAAATATACGGTTCCATTTGGTGATTTTCCAATTGAAGTTCTTTATCTTGGGCCTGCGCATAGTGCAGGTGACATCTCTGTTTGGTTGCCTGAACAAAAATTAGTAATAGCTGGCGATATTGCCTTTCATGAACGAATGCTACCTATCTTTGCCGAAACCAATACATCTGAATGGATAGAAACTTGGAATGACAAATTTGAAAAATTAAATGCAGTATTTGTTATACCTGGTCATGGGCATCCAACAAATATGCATCAAGTAAGGCGATATACCCATGATTATTTAATATATTTACGCAATAAAATCTCTGAACATCTTGATAATGGAGGGGATTTGAATGATGCCTATTACATAGATCAAAGCCCATATAAGAGGTTAGATACATTTGACGAATTAGCAACTAAAAATGCTGGTCGTGTTTTCCAAGAAATGGAATTTGAGTAATCCAAAATTTAAATGACACTATAACATTATATCTTTTGTTGATGTTAAATTAAGGTTCGGATAATCACGCTCAACCCGGTCAATATCCCATTGTAATCGTGTCATATATACTGGATCTCCATCGTGATCTGTAGCCATATGGCCTTTATTTACATTTATAAATTTTTCAACATCGTCCTTTTCCCCAGATAGCCATCTAGCTGAATTGAATTGCGATTGTTCAAATCTTACAGGAATTCCATATTCTAATTCTATTCTAGAAGCTAAAACTTCAAATTGTAATGCCCCAACAACTCCAATTATCCAGCCTGCACCAATCATTGGTTTAAATAGCTTTGCTGCTCCTTCTTCAGCAAACTGATTTAGAGCTTTATCTAAATGTTTAGCTTTCATAGGATCAGTTGCACGAACTGACTGTAACAATTCTGGTGCAAATGAAGGTATACCTGCAAATTTTAATATTTCACTTTCTGTAAGGGCATCTCCGATGCGAAGCTGGCCATGATTTGGTATGCCAATTATATCCCCTGCCCAAGCTTCTTCGGCTAATTCCCTATCAGCGGCAAGAAAAAGCATAGGTGATGCGATCGCCATTATTTTTTTTGTCCGAACGTGAGTAAGTTTCATTCCACGTTTAAAATGTCCTGAACATATCCTTATGAACGCTATACGGTCTCTATGTTTAGGATCCATATTAGCCTGAACTTTAAAGACAAATCCTGTAACTTTTTTTTCATTTGGTGAGATTGGTCTGATATTAGATGGGCGAACTAAAGGTTTTGGAGCAAAATTACCAATACCTGTCATAAGTTCTTGTACCCCAAAGGAATTTATAGCAGATCCGAACCATATAGGCGTCATAGTTCCATCCATAAATGATTGATGGTCGAATTTTGGCATTAATTCTCTTGCCATTTCAATTTCTTCTAAAAATTTTTCTAAAAGATCTGCTGGAACTAATTCAGTTAGTTTCGGATCATCTAAACCAGAAATTTCTATACTTTTTGCAACAACATTACGATCTGCACGGTCCATTAACTCTAAACGATCATTCAGAATATCATAACAGCCCATAAACTCACGACCTACACCAATTGGCCAACTTGCAGGTGTAACATCAATTGCTAAGTTTTCTTGAATTTCATCTATTATATCGAAAGTATCACGGCTTTCACGATCCATTTTATTACAAAAAGTTAAGATTGGCATATCTCGCATGCGGCATACTTCAAATAGTTTCTGAGTTTGGCTCTCTACACCTTTGGCTCCATCTATAACCATAACTGCTGCGTCTACTGCTGTCAGAGTTCGATAGGTGTCTTCTGAAAAGTCTGAGTGTCCGGGGGTATCAACTAAATTAAACCAATAATCCCCAAACTCAAAAGACATGGCTGAAGCAGAAACTGAAATTCCACGGTCTTTTTCCATCTGCATAAAATCTGAACGGGTTCTTCTTGCCTCACCTTTAGCTCTTACTTGGCCAGCCATTTGAATAGCTCCGCCATAGAGTAGGAATTTTTCTGTTAATGTTGTTTTACCTGCATCTGGATGAGAAATAATCGCAAAGGTACGCCTGCGGTCAATTTCTGGTGGTAGATCAATATTTTTATCTGAACGAATAATCATTTAGGTTCTATATGCAGGCTTTGGTAAAAGGGCAAGAAAAGTTAAGTAGTTAATGATTTAAATTAAGGCAAAACAATTCTAACGCTCAATCGTAAAAAAATACATCATAATTGAATAATTTTGTTAATTCGTATTGATGATACTTTAAATTTATTTTACGAAAACTAAATATAGATAAATTTTATGAAGTTTAGGTTTAAATGCGAGTATATAAAGAAGCGATTGCTGCATTTTCTGTTGGTCCTTTAATGTATATTCAAGGGATGATAGTTCGCAAATATGCTGCCGAGTTACCTGAGGCAGTCGGCCCTCGGGCTGGAATAATAGGACAGGGTAAGCCCCTTAGAGTATTAGTTCTTGGTGATAGTTCTGCAGCCGGTGTTGGTGTCCAAACTCAAGATGAAGCCATAGCAGGGCAGCTTGCCTCACAGCTTGCTGATAAATTTCAAGTTAGTTGGAAGCTTCTTGCTAAAACTGGAGCTACTACAAAATCCCATACTCAAGCTCTTTTAGAACAGGTTGAGGGTAAATTTGATGCTGCAATGATTTGTCTTGGTGTAAATGATGTAACGCATGGCGTTAATTTAAAAGTATGGTTAAAGCAACAAGCTCGATTATATGATATTTTACAAAGTCATTTTGGCGTTAAGGACATATATGTATCGGGTATTCCTCCAATCAAATATTTCCCTCTTCTACCACAACCATTACGCTGGTTTCTTGGGCGTCGTGCTGATCGATTTGATCATTGGCTGGCTGCACTGATCAATAATCGTCAAAATTGTTTTCATATACCAATAACATTTCCACATGATAATTCACTAATGGCATCTGATGGATATCACCCAAAAGCAAGTGTTTATGCCGAATGGGCCAGCTGGGTTGCAGAAAAAATCAAAAATAGAAATTACTAACTATTTTTCATAAAATGCATATCAGGAAAAGTATCCTATTAAATGAATTATATTCATTATAGATGAGAGCGATAGATCAAATTTATATAAATAGGAAAACTTGATGTCATTTCTAGCTAACCCATATGCACTAGTTATTTTTGTAATGATTGCCGCTGCTATTAGTTTGAGTATTTCAAACCGATCAGTGACGCTTGAAAGTTTTTTTAATGGCAAAAATTTCGGTTCTGAGCCTAGTTTATGGACGCTTGTTTTGAGCCAAGTTACGACATGGATTTTTGCAAGATCTTTGTTGAATGCTGCAATATTAGGATATTTTTATGGCCTAGCTGGCACATTAGCTTATACATTTTATTATATTTCATTTCTAACGGGTGGCTTTATTGTTTCACGAATTCGACAAGAAGGTGCTAATTCTGTTCAAGAATGGTTGGGAAATTATTTTGGAAAAATAGGTCATTGGACTTATAATTTTTTGGTCGTATTGCGATTGTTATCAGAAGTCTTTGCAAACCTAATAGTAATTGGCCTTATTTTCTCATCTGCATTTCCTGAATTCGAAATATCAGGCCAAATTGCAATTTTTGTTGTTGGAATTATTGGATTGCTTTATTCAGCAAAAGGTGGATTTCAAGCTAGTTTAAAAACTGATGTATTCCAAATGGTCATATTCTTAATAGTTTTTAGTATTTGCTTTCTATGGATGATCTTAAGTATCGATTTTTCAATAAACTCCATTCTGGAATTTGATGGCGTTCATGATCAAGGGGCTAGACCGGGTTATGTATTGATCTGTGTTGCTTTATTGCAAGTCTTTTCATATCCAGCACATGATCCAGTTATGATGGATCGAGGGTTTATCGCTAGTCAAAAGAAAACTAACTACAGTTTTATTTTAGCATTTATTATATCTACGGTTTGTATTTTTAGTTTTGGCCTATTTGGAATACAAGCTGGTGTAATAGGTTATGGTTATGAAAATCAACTTCTTGGAACTTGGCAAAATATGTTTGGTCCTGCCATGTATTTTTTCTTAATGTGCTCTCTATTAATCTCTGCGATGAGTACTTTGGATAGTGCGTTGGCTTCTTCAGCAAGGCTTGTTGTTGATGAATTTCAATTATTTGAGCGTAATATTTTTAATGGCCGTATAGTCATGAGCTTTTTTATGCTCTTTGGTATATTATTTACTCTATTCCCTAATCAAAGTTTATTTGATGCTGTTGCTGTCACAGGAACGGCATCTATGTTCTTAACTCCTGTAATATTGATAACTTTTTTGGGAGGTAAAATACCAATCTGGGCTTATTCTATAACTTGGATGTGCTCAATGATTGGAGCTTTTGCATATATTTTCCGTGATAGTGCAATAGTTATGTATTTATTGCCGAGTTTACATAAATATGATCAGCTTCTTTCAATTTGTTTATATATAATTTTATTTGGATTTCTTGTTTGCATCCTCGGATCCTTCTTTAATCGTTTTGTTGCAAAGAATTAAAGTGATTGATAAGAAGAAATATTCCTGATTAATTCAGTCAGAAATCTACTTAAGAGGCTATATTGGCGAATAAAGAAGTACAATTGGAATTATCTAATATTGTCCGAAGTTTTGACGGTCGAATAGTAGTCAATGGTGTTTCATTAAGTTTACGCGCAGGGGAGGTGACATGTTTGCTGGGACCTTCAGGTTGTGGTAAATCTACTAGCCTAAGAATTGCTGCAGGTGTGGATCGCCAAGATAGTGGGCAAGTGATAGTGGCTAATCAAGTAGCTAGTTCGGATAGTTTTCATTTGCCGCCTGAAAGCAGAGGTATAGGGCTAATGTTTCAGGATTTTGCATTGTTTCCTCATCTCAATGTTATGAAAAATGTTGCTTTTGGTTTAAATGGCCCAAAAGAACAAATAAAATTAAGAGTATTGGACATGCTACAAAGGGTAGGCATGTCTGATATGGCTAATCAATATCCTCATCAATTGTCAGGTGGAGAACAGCAAAGGATTGCATTGGCGCGTGCCTTAGCTCCAAGTCCTCAGGTTTTGCTCATGGATGAACCATTCTCAGGATTGGATAACAGGCTTCGTGACGAAGTTCGCGATAGTACCTTGGCCTTATTAAAAGATGAGGGTACAGCGGTATTATTAGTTACACATGAGCCAGAAGAGGCAATGAGAATGGCTGATCAAATTGCATTGATGAGAGATGGTCAAATTATCCAAGTCGGTGCGCCATATAATATTTACAATGCTCCAATAGATCGAGGGGCGGCTGAATTTTTTAGTGATATAAATGTTATTAGTGGTGAAGTTCAGGGATCATTGATGAAAACACCATTTGGTGAATTTTTAACACCGGGATATAAAGATCAAACTAAACTTGATATTGTTATCAGGCCACAACACTTAAAGATTGATTTTGATAGAGCAGGTCGAGGGCCAAATCCAACTCTTGAAGATGGTACGCCAGCAAGGGGTATGGTTATTCGGGCACGGTTTATGGGCCAAAATTCACTAGTAGAATTTGCTATGGATTATGAAGATGTTTGTTTGAAAGTAATTGTACCAGGTGTATTTCTTCCAAAAGAAGGAACACCTCTCTGGCTATCTGTCAGAAGAGATAGGTGTTTTGTCTATGCTAGCTAGATTAGAATTCAAGATTTGCCTAACAAAGTTTATAATTTTAATATTAATCTAAAATTAAAATGAATTATTAGTAATTATAATGCATATAAGATTTGAACTTTGATAAAAAATCACCCATTGTCTATAATGAATATGATTGCAGATTAATTTATTGATTCACTTATACTGGAGTAATTAAATGTACATGACTTTAACACCTTTATTCATCCAAAATATTGGCCTACCGGGAATATTGCTAATAGCAGTAGTGGTATTGGTTATGTTTGGAAGAGGAAAAATATCAAACTTAATGGGTGAAGTAGGTAAGGGGATTACTGCTTTTAAAAAAGGAGTGTCTGAGGGAAAAGAAGGCTTAGAGGAATCAATTGACGATGCCGCAGAGGCAGCCAAAGATGTAACCCCTAAAAACAAAAAAGATAAAAAATAAATTTTAATAATAAGATTGAAATCAAATGCTTGATATTGGCATGTCAGAAATGGTTATCATTGGTGTCGTTTCCTTAATTGTTGTCGGCCCCAAAGATCTGCCTCAAATGTTTAGAAAAGTTGGTACTTTTGTTGGAAAAGCTCGTGGTATGGCACGTGAGTTCCAAAGTGCAATGCATGATGCTGCTGAAAATTCAGGTGTAAACGATATTAAATCTACGTATAATAAGGCGACGAACTTCAAAGATATGGGGCTTGAAGATTTGCAACTTGGTCCAGAATATTCAGCTGATTTAAAACCAGCAGAGGATATTCCATCGGTTGCACCTCCTAAAAGTACAAAAAATAAAACTGCATCTAAGCCTGCCAAAGAGAAATCCTTATCAAAAACTACAACAAATAAAACTGTAGCTAAGAAAACAACGAAGAAAAAAGTTGTTAAGAAAGCCAAATAAATGAGTAATGATAAGATTGATGAGCATACTGTAGAGCATAGTGCTGCTCCATTGATTGAGCATCTTGCTGAACTTCGAACCAGATTAATTTATTCAGTGTTAGCTTTCGTCGTTGCTATGCTTTTGTGCTTTAGTTTTGCACGCCCATTATTATTTTTTTTATTAGAACCTACTGCTAAAATTTTACAAAGTTATGGTCAGGCGCCTGATTTTACAACTTTTGCAGCACAAGAAAACTTTTTTGTATATTTTCGTATTTCTGTTTTAATGGGTTTTGGACTGTCTTTCCCAATAATAGCATTTCAATTATGGCGATTTGTTGCTCCTGGATTATATAAAAACGAAAAAGGTGCATTTTTACCATTTATTGTAGCATCTCCATTGCTATTTCTAGCTGGAGCATCTTTTGCACATTACATCGTTAGTCCTTTGGCAATGAATTTCTTTATTGGGTTTTCAGATTTTGGCACAGATGGTACAAAAGTTGCTATTGAAGGAGAACAAAGAGCAGTTTTTGTCCCGCGTGTCACAGATGTTTTAGATCTAACATTGAAATTTATTTTTGCATTTGGTTTATGTTTTCAATTGCCTGTTTTATTAACACTTTTAGGAATGGGTGGTATAGTGTCGAGCCAAGGTTTGAGGGACATGAGAAAATATGCTGTTGTTGGAATTCTTGTTTTAGCAGCTATAGTCACACCTCCAGATGTAATAACTCAAGTAATTTTGTTCGTTGTAGTTTACATGCTCTATGAAGTTTCAATATGGTTGGTTCGCATGGTAGAAAAAAAACGAGATGACCAATTAGCTGAGGATGGTTATTTTGATGATGAATGGGATGATAAATAGTGAGTGAAGCTTTAGATCGTATAGCTAATGCACTTGATCGATTATCACCAATACCACTAGCTCAACCTGATTTTGACAAGTGCGATGCATTCCTTTGGCAAACTAACCCCATGGGATTAATTCCAATTAGTAATGTTTCCTATATTGATATAAAATTGCTGTTAGGAATAGATAACTCTCGAGATACCCTCAGAGCAAATACTGAACAATTTTCTAAAGGATTTCCTGCTAATAATGCACTCCTGTGGGGTGCCAGAGGTATGGGTAAATCATCACTAATAAAAGCGGTTCATCGAGATGTAGGTGGTGTAATCTTAATTGAGATACAGCGTGAAGATCTATCATCGGTTGCAGAACTTTTAAATTTATTGCGCAATTCAAAGCGTAGGTTTTTATTATTTTGTGATGACTTAAGCTTTGACCATGATGATACAACTTACAAGTCTCTAAAAGCAGTATTAGATGGTGGTATCGAGGGAAGACCTGAAAATGTTTTGTTTTATGCTACATCAAATCGCAGACATTTGATGCCCAGGGATATGATTGAGAATGAAGGACAATCTGGCGTTAATCCTGCAGAAGCAGTTGAGGAGAAAGTATCGCTCTCAGACAGATTTGGCCTCTGGTTAGGTTTTCATAGTTGTTCACAGGATATATATTTAGCCATCATCAAAGGATATTGTGATCAATATTCTATCAATATTAGTACTGATGATTTGTATGCAGAAGCAATTGAATGGCAAGCAACAAGAGGCTCCAGATCAGGAAGAGTTGCTTGGCAATTTTTTGTAGATTTAGCAGGTCGCCGGAATGTTTGTTTGTAAATATTAATATTGAGTTAGATAAGGCGTTGGATCCACCGCCTGAGTGCCTTTACGAACTTCAAAGTGAACAAATGAAGGATCACCACCAGCAACTAACCCAATTATTTCACCGGCTTCTACATAAATATCTCTAGTTAACTCAACATCTGTAATGTTTGAGTATACAGTATATATATTGTTATCATGCCTTAATAGAACAATTGTGGTATCACCAACAGATTTTGATACTAATGCAACGGTACCTTTAGCGGCTGCCTTTACTTTTGTTCCTTCGGCCACTTCATAATCTATGCCTTCACTACCACCTGATTTATTTGAGAAATTTCTAATAATTTTTCCATTAACTGGACGTATCATTTTCCCAATATTATTATTCGTTGGGTTCATTATTTTATTATCATTTTCAGAATTTGAATTTTCTGTGTCGTTGACCTCGGTTGTGCTTTTCGTTTGGGATAATTCCTCACTTAAATTATTTGAAGTTGGTATCAATAGTTGCTGGCCATTTCTAACCGATAAATCAGAATCTAACCCATTCCATGATGATAATTCAGTAACTGAAACATTATATAATGCGGCAATACTTTGGGCAGTTTCTCCAGATTGAACCGTGTGTCTTACAGGCTCATCACCTTCTTGGATTTGAGTTGTAGCAGACGGTGCACTATCCAATGCGAATGTAGCAATATCTTCAATTGCTCCTGTTGAGGAAAGTACTTCTCCAGTTGGTATAGCTAATATTTCACCTTCACGTAGTGTAGCCTGCGGCTTCAAACCATTATAGCTTGCTAATTTTTCTGTTGGAATGCCAACTCTGTTTGCCATTGATCTAACAGTATCATATTTTTTTGCTACAGCAATTTGATAGTTTGGGTAAGTAATAACTCCATTGTCGTCCGCAGCAGGGCGTTCAAATGTTTTGGTTTTTGGAAGTGCTGGAGGTTTATCTATTTTGTCATTTATGGATGTTAATGTAGTGTTTCCATCACATGCAGCAAGCAATGCAAAAGATAATAAAATTAATGATGTATATAAAAATTTACAAATTATTTTAGCCATTGATATACCCTCATGGATGCATATTTATTTATTAGCTTTTCAAGCAAGACCCGATAGTAATGGTACAAACCGAACTTCCTGAAGCTCCTCATAATCTAATCCTATTTGTGTTTTAGTTATTTTTATAAGTGTTTGAACTGTACTTGATTGTCCAACAGGTAATACCATTATTCCATTAGTTTTCAACTGTGCCAAAAGATTAGCCGGTGGATCTTCTGCTGCGGCTGTAAGTATTATTCTATCAAATGGAGCTTGATTTGGTAATCCCATTGATCCGTCTGCAGTAATTACAGTCACATTAACTAATCCCAAATTATTTAATGTTTCATTAGCAGATTTTGCTAATTTTGAAAATCTTTCAACTGTGTATACTCGACGAGCCAGCTGAGACAAAACAGCAGCTTGAAATCCAGTTCCAGTACCTATTTCCAAAACTTTATCTCTTGGGCCAGGATTTAAAGCTTGAGTCATTTTTGCAACAATTGAAGGCTGGCTTAATGTTTGCCCTGAAGATATCGGAAGTGCAGTATCCTCATAAGCTCTATCTTGAAAAGCTCCGGTAGCGAATGGATCTCTAGGTATTAATTCCATTGCATGCAGGACGCGTTTATCAGTTACACCACTGTTACGCAGCATAAGAAGGTATTGCATCAGCTTTTCTGGTGATGGACTCATAATTTACGTAATTTCTTTAAAATAACTTGATCTGTAAGGTCCACACTACAAGGTGTTATAGAAATCTTGCCGTTTATATTGGCATGAATATCGGTTCCTTTTCCAGTGTCCTCTTGTTGTTGTGGTAAACCTTTTATTTTTAATATTTTATTTGAAGTTTCTGTACTGAATGGAGCACCAGATCTATAGCCTTGAGTTGTAAATGAAGTGCCTGAAACTTCATTACCTAAGCACGGAGGAAAATTTACATTATAGTGTACAGGAGCAGAATTATTTTCCCATAAGTTTAATGAAAGAATATTTTCTATGGTCTTTAATCCATGACAAGCAGCTGCATCAAATATGTTATCATTATTTAATTTAGGTCCAAAAAATTGTGATAATGCTATAGCAGGAATTCTATTCATTGATGCCTCGATAGTTGCGCCTACTGTTCCAGAGTACATAGTATTCTGTCCTGCATTATTTCCGCGATTTACTCCGGATAAAACCAGATCGAATTTGTGTTTGTATTCTGAAATTCCAACAATTACACAATCTGCTGGAGTACCATGAAGTGACCACCTATTTTCTGTGAGCTTATTCAAAGTTATAGAGCCATGATAGCTGATAGCATGACTTACACCTGATTGCTCCATAGCCGGGGCAACTGTTAAAATATTTTCTGCTGAAGTTAATCCCAATGCAATATTATATAGTACTTTCAGGCCTGGCGCATCGATACCATCATCATTTGTAATAAGTATTTTCATCTTTATTTGCCTAATATTATAATTAATTTTTGATATTTTGAGAATTTATCCTAACAGGACTAGTTTTTGTAATTTGGCTTTTAATCAATTTTAATAATTTGCTAACTTTAACAAAAATACTCATAATTATTTTTATTCTAAAGAACCTTTTACATTTAATTTTATTTTTCCACCTAAATATTGCTTTAAAACTTCTGGCAAAATTACAGATCCATCTTCCTGTTGACCATTTTCAAGAACTGCAATTAAACAACGACCAACTGCTAAGCCAGAACCGTTAAGAGTATGAACAAACTCAGGTTTTTTTGCGCCATTTCTTTTAAATCTTGCATTCATGCGCCTTGATTGAAAATCACCACATGTAGAACATGAGCTTATTTCACGATAAGCATTTTGTCCTGGTAACCAAACTTCAATATCATTTGTTCTTTTAGCACTAAAGCCCATATCCCCAGTGCACAGTTTGACTGTACGGTATGGAAGATTTAATTTTTCTAAAATACCTTGTGCACATTTTGTCATTCGTTCTAGTTCTAAGTCAGAGTCTTCTGGTTTTACTATTGAAACCATCTCTACCTTTTCAAACTGATGTTGCCTTAACATACCAGAAGTATCTCGTCCTGCTGAGCCTGCTTCAGAGCGAAAACATAAAGAATGAGCTGTAAAGCGCCTTGGTAAATTATCATCTTGTAATGTTGTACCTGCAACAATATTTGTAAGTGTAACTTCTGATGTTGGAACTAACCACCATCCATTTGTTGTTTGGTAACTATCTTCTGAAAATTTTGGTAATTGGCCAGTCCCAATCATAGCTTCGTCGCGGACTAAGACTGGAGTATTAACTTCTATTAAATTATTTTCATTTGTATGTATATCTAACATGAATTGTGCAAGTGCTCTGTGAATTCTTGCAATTGCGCCAGACAAAATCACGAACCGAGAACCTGACATTTTTGCTGCGGTTTCAAAATCCATACCTTTTGAAACAGATTTGATTTCATAGTGCTCCAGGGCATCAAATTCATATTGTTGTGGAGTACCCCATTTATGTATTTCCACATTATCGTTTTCATCCAGCCCGTCTGGGACATCATCATAAGGTGTATTAGGGATTGTTAAGAGCAGATTAGTTAGCTTAGCATCAATTTCTTTTGCAGAATCTTCTAATGATGCAATTTCTACTTTTTTTTCAGATACAAGAGTTCGTAATCTTTCGAATTCTTTGTCATTTCCTGATGCTTTGGCTTCTCCTACTAATTTAGATGCCGCATTTCGTTCAGCCAGAGCTGCTTCAGCACTAGTAATTTTTGCACGTCTTTCTTGGTCAATCTCAATTATTGTGTTTGAGATTGTATCAATACCACGTCGTTTTAATGCGGCATCAAAATTTTTTGGATTATCGCGAATTGCGCGGATATCATGCATAGAAAAACCTCATACTATTTTGAGCTTTATGCACGAAAAATGATGTAAGGTTAAGAGTTAAATAATAAGATTATTTTTTTAAATATTATGTATAAAAAAAATATAATAAACTAAATTATTATTAAGATAAGTGGGTTGTACTTGCTTATTTTTATGACACCCGTTAGGTATCGAGGCAAAGAAATTACGGGCGATTTTACGCCCCTTAACATTGAGGATTTTGATATGTTTGCAACTCCTGCATTTGCACAAGCAGCTGGCGGCGGTTTCGCCGGTGGATTAGGTGGCTTCATGCCATTAGTTTTAATTTTTGGCATTATGTACTTTTTAATGATCAGACCACAACAAAAGAAAGTCAAACAGCATCAAGCAATGGTTGCTGCAGTACGCAAAGGCGATCAAATTGTAACCGCAGGTGGATTGATTGGCAAAATAACTAAAGTAAATGCAGATAATGAAGTTGAAGTTGAAATATCTTCAGGTGTTAAGGTAAAGGTTGTTCAGCATACAATTTCGCAAGTTTTAAATAAAACTGAACCTGCAAAATAAATAATTTTAGGTATCTATAAATGTTGCAATTCTCTCTAACCAAGAAAATTCTAATCTGGGTTGTGGTCGTACTCGGCATTCTTTTTGCTATGCCAAATGGTTTTTACAATCGTGTTGAAAGTGTAAACGATGCTCGAGTACAATTAGAGAATGGAAACACGACCCCTGGTGTAATTACAGCAGCCAAAGATTGGCCATCTTTTTTACCAAGCTCATTGGTTAATTTAGGATTAGATTTGCGTGGTGGTGCTCATTTGCTAGCAAGAGTGCGTGTTGATCAAGTTTATGAAGCTCGTATGGATGCTTATTGGCCTGAAGTTAGAAACGCTTTGCGAAAAGAACGTTCAACAATTGGTACAATTCGCCGTGTTGATGGAGAAAATTATGATCTTCGAGTAAGAATATCTGAGCCTGGACAAATGCAACGAGCAATAGAAGTTGTTACCGCATTAGCTAGGCCTGTGACAACTTTAACTGGTGCAGGTTCAAATGATATTGTTGTGACATCACAAAATGATATGGTCATTATTGAATTATCTGAAGCTGAAAAAATAGCAACTGATACACGAACAATGGATCAATCTTTGGAAATAATCAGGCGTCGTGTTGATGAGGCTGGTACTCGGGAGCCCACAATTCAGCGGCAAGGAACAGATAGAGTATTAATACAAGTTCCTGGTATTGGTTCAGCTGAGGAGTTGAAAAGTATCATAGGTAAAACTGCAAAACTTACATTTCATAAAGTTTTTCAAAGAACCTCAAACCCTGAAGAACGAGTGAAAAATAGACAAATACTTTTACCCGCTCAGGATGAAGAAGGTGAATTTTATATATTGGATAAAACGCCGGTTATAAACGGTGACCATTTAACAGATGCACAACCAGCTTTTGACCAAAATAACCGTCCAGCAGTTAGCTTCAGATTAAATACAACTGGTGCAAGAATATTTGGTCAATATACTGCTGAGAACATAGGAACCCCGTTTGCCATTGTACTTGATAAAGAAGTGGTTTCTGCACCAACTATTCAAAGCCATATTTCAGGTGGATCAGGAATTATAACTGGTCAGTTTGGTGTTGAGGAAACAACATTATTATCCATACAACTACGAGCAGGAGCATTGCCTGCAGAATTAGAATATCTGCAAGAGTCAACAGTTGGACCAGACCTAGGGCAAGATAGTATCGATGCTGGGACACTAGCATGTATTGTTGCATTTATTGCTGTGCTTGTATTCATGAGCTTAAGTTATGGATTATTTGGTATATTTGCTAATGTTGCTTTAATTATAAATATCGCATTAATATTTGCTATATTAAGTATCATATCTGGAACACTAACCTTGCCCGGCATAGCAGGTATTGTATTAACGGTAGGGATGGCTGTAGATGCAAATGTGCTTGTATTTGAACGTATTCGAGAAGAGCTCAAAAAAGCGAAAAATCCTCGTAAAGCAATTGAATTAGGTTATGAACGAGCATTTAGTGCAATTATTGATGCAAACATTACAACATTAATTGCGGCGGTTATTTTGCTAGTGTTTGGCTCAGGTCCAGTTAAAGGATTTGCCATCACATTAGGGATTGGCATTGTAACTTCTGTGTTTACTGCAATTTGGGTTACAAGATTATTAATATCAATCTGGATAGAACGTAAACGTCCAAAATCAATAGAAATATAGGAGATTAGGATGCGATTAAAATTGGTTCCTGATAATACTAATGTTAATTTTTTTCAATCTATTAGATTAACCTTTGGCGCTTCGGTTCTTGCTATGATATTATCTATATTTTTATTTTTCTTTAATGGATTGAATTTAGGTATAGATTTTTTAGGTGGAACCACAATTAGAACAGACTCTCAGACATCTGTTGATATTGCTGCTTATAGGGCAGCTTTAAAGCCATTAAGTTTAGGCGATGTAACAGTAACAGAGATTTTTGATGTTACCAAACCAGATTTAAATGCAGCTCAAATAAGATTTGAAGCGCAAAGTGGAGAAGAAGCTGCAACAGTGGAAGTTATTAGATCAGTAAAGGCAGCTTTAATGTCACTTGATGAGACAATAACTTTTCCACAAGTTGAAAGTGTAGGGCCTGAGGTTTCTGGGGAGTTAGTTCAAGCAGCAATTACAGCGGTGCTAGCGGCTATTGGAGCAGTGTTATTTTATATCTGGTTAAGATTTGAATGGCAGTTCTCGGTTGGAGCAATTGCAGCACTAGTGCATGACATTGTTATAACAATTGGCATCTTTAGCCTTTTACAAATCAAATTTGATTTAGCTATAATTGCAGCTCTATTAACTATTGTCGGGTATTCACTAAATGATACAGTTGTTGTTTTTGATCGTGTGCGAGAAAATTTACGGAAATATAAAAAAACTCCACTCAAAGATCTGCTAAACATGTCAATAAATGCAACACTATCTCGTACTGTTATGACCTCCTTAACAACACTTATTGCATTGATTAGCTTATTTATACTGGGTGGTGATGTGATACATGGATTTGTTTTTGCAATGATATGGGGCGTAATAATTGGTACATATTCTTCAGTCTTTGTAGCATCATCAATACTATTGCGACTAGGTGTCAAGCGAGACTGGGATAAAACTAATGATGGTAAAGCTGGTACACAGTTTGCTGGCATTGATGCATGACAACTTTTATCGATCAAGTTCTATCATTTGATGGATTAGCTTGGTTAATAATTACTGTAATATTTGCAGGAATAGTGCGCGGGTTTTCAGGGTTTGGTACAGCACTTATCTTCATGCCAATTGCAGCTTCCGTTACTAGTCCTGTTTGGGCAATTATAATTATGATGTCATTTGATATTTTTGGTCCATTGGCATTATTACCAAGAGCTTGGCGGGATGGCGAACCAGCTGAAGTTTCATTATTGGTTGTTGGCGCAATAATAGGTTTGCCAATTGGAGTTTATTTCCTTACCCAAATTGACCCTATTTTATTTCGGTGGATAGTATCAGTATTATCGTTAATTATGTTAATCTTATTAGCTAGTGGATGGCGCTATAAGAACTCATTAAATAAAATGATGCTCATGGTTATTGGTTCAATGGGTGGTTTTATGTCTGGTATTGCAGGAATTTCTGGGCCACCAGTCATTTTAACTTACATGTCAGGTTTAAAGCCAGCATCAATAATCAGAGGAAATACAATGCTGTATTTATTTTTTGTTGATTTGCTGATGTTTATTGTTTTTTTAATCAAAGGATTACTTGTTCTAACACCATTAATAATAGGCCTGTTCTTGGCAATACCATATACTTTGGGAGGGTTGATTGGACAAAAGATATTTAATCCAAATAAAGAAACACTATATCGCAGGATAGCTTATGTGTTAATTGCATTAAGCGCGTTAATGGGACTACCAATTTGGAGTTGAAGAATGGAAATAAACGAAATTTCTTTTAGTGGTCAACCGCCGGTTGACTCATATGGGCCAGGATTTTTCCGGGTTTCAGACAAGGTTTTAAAAGGCCCATTATTTTTGACTTTGAAAGGATCTATCAATTGGGCCGGTTTGGAAGATCTGTCACCTATCATCGAAAATAAAGATGATTATGATGTAATTTTTATAGGTATGGGAAAAGAAATTTCCCCATTACCAAAAGTTATAATAAATAAACTGGAAGAAGCAGGTGTCCCATATGAGCTTATGAATAGTCCAAGCGCATGCAGGACTTATAATGTATTATTATCAGAAGACCGGAGAGTAGGGTTAGCAGTTTTACCAGTTTGAAAAATTATGATAATAATTAATTATGGTTTCCCTATTTGAAACAAAAACTATATAATAAACCAGAATTTAACTTTACTTATGGAGGCCCAACATGGCTTTTGAACTTCCTGAACTCCCATATTCACACGATGCCCTAGCTAAAGGCGGTATGTCTGCTGAAACATTAGAATTTCACCATGATTTGCATCATAAAGCTTACGTTGATAACGGAAATAAACTCATAACCGGTACGGAGTGGGAAAATAAATCTCTAGAAGAGATAACTATTGGCACTTACAATTCTTCTAGTGTAGCCCAAAATGGGATATTTAATAACATCTCACAACTCTGGAATCATAACCAGTTTTGGGAAATGATGGGCCCAAATGGTCGAACCATGCCAAGTGAATTAGAAACTGCTATTGTTGATAACTTTGGATCAGTAGATACTTTTAAAACAGAATTTGGAGCTGCGGGTGTTGGCCAGTTTGGTTCTGGATGGTGTTGGTTGGTTAAAGATACAGATGGATCACTAAAGATAACTAAAACTGAAAATGGCGTAAATCCTTTATGTTTTGGACAAACTACATTACTAGGTTGTGATGTTTGGGAACATTCATATTACATTGACTTTAGAAACAAACGACCTGTTTATATAGCCAACTTTTTGGATAATTTAGTTAATTGGGAAAATGTAGCTGAACGTTTAGCAAGTTCTTAATAAAAAACTAATGCAATTTATTTTTGATATATGATTGACTCTTATTTCAAAAATTGCATTGTAACCATATTGAACAAAGCAATGTGACGGGAGGACTAGATTTCAATGAGATCTGGGTCACATAGCAAAAAGGCCCCGTTGAGAAATTCAACGGGGCTTCTTTTTTAGGACAGGAATTAATTTGAAGCGAGAAACTACAGGTGTTTTGGCTATGTTTTTAGCCTGCTTTATTTGGGGCATCTCTGCGTTTTATTATAATTATATTTCGCAGGTGCCACCATTAGAAGTCCTTTCACATCGAACCATTTGGACTGCTGTATTTATTGGTGCTATATTATTGGCAAGAAGGAAATTGATAATAATTCCCAAGGAAGCAACATTGCGTGTATGTTTTGCTGCTATTTTTATAAGTATTAATTGGTTTTTCTTTATTTATGCCGTTCAAATCGGAAAAGTTGCTCAATCAAGTTTAGGTTATTATATTTTTCCATTAGTAGCTGTTGCATTTGGAGCAATTTTTTTAGGCGAAAGATTGAGTTTGTCTCAATGGTTTGCAATTAGTTTAGCAGTTATTGCTGTAATATTATTAAGTTTTGGTGTTGGTGAATTTCCATACATAGCTATTAGCTTAGCTATTACATTTGGACTATATGGATTAGTAAAGAAGCCATTAACAATTGGACCTATGAGGTCTGTTTTTTGGGAAGTAGGTTTTTTACTTCCGTTAGCATTAATATGGTTGGTGGGAACGCATATATTTGGATGGCAAGGAATTGTGGGTCGAGATGGTGGTTTCTTTGGAAGTAATATTAAAGTGAGTATTGCCTTAATGTTTACTGGTATCCTGACTGGGGTTCCTTTAATTTTAATGGCATTTGCGATGGAAAGATTAAAGTTGGCAACTGTTGGTTTAGTTCAATATGTAAACCCTACTCTTCAGTTTTTGTTGGCTACGCTTATTTTCATGGAGCCGGTAGGTAGGGTGCATCTGATAGCATTTAGTTTAATTTGGACAGCTTTGGGAATTTATTCATACTATTCAATACGTCAAGAGAGAGATTGAATTAATTTAGTTTCAAGCTCATCAATATTCTCCACAACAGAGAAAAATTTTTTATTATTTGATAGAACAAATCCTTCTGATATCTGATTATCAATTAATTGTAAGAGTGAGTTCCAATACCCATTTACATTAAAAATAAAGCAAGGTTTGTTATGCAATCCTAACTGGCGCCATGTTATTAATTCAAAAAATTCATCTAAGCTTCCAAAACCACCTGGCAAAAGAATAAAAGCATCTGAGTTCAATACCATAATTTTTTTTCGCTCATGCATATTTTCAGTTACTATAAAACTGTCTATGTCATCTTTGCCAATCTCTAAGTCTAGTAAATGTTCTGGTATAACGCCAAAAACTTCTGCATTGCCTGATTGGGCAGAATTTGCCACTTTTCCCATTAAGCCAACGCTTCCTGCCCCATAAACTAAACGCATGTTATGACGGGCTATCATTTCACCAGTATCTTGGGCTGCTTGTAAATAGCTTGGCTTTGCTCCATCACGGTGTGCGCAATAGACACATATAGATTTTTTGCGTTGTAAATTCATTAGTAATACTTACAACTATTAGTATGTACCGCCAAGGGGGCAAAATATAATGAGTGCAAAAAAAACTGAGACTCTCAAATTAGAGAAATCATCACTTGTAAAAAAGAGATTTGGTAATAGCTCTGAAGATAAAGTTATTCTTTCCTTTGCAGCAGCTTTTGCAATTCTTGCGGTGTTTTTTATTGTAATGGAGACTTCTGATGAAAAAATCTCATCAGAAGTAAAACAAATTCCTCAAGACTTAATTATCAATGAAAAAAAAGTTACTGATACAGTCACTACAGTTGAAGAGGATAAGGCTGCAGTAGTTGAAGAAGATAAAGTAGCTGAAGTTAAAGAGGGCAGGGCTGCTGAAGTTGAAGAGGATAAGGCTGCAGTAGTTGAAGAGGATAAAGTAGCTGAAGTTGAAGAGGATAAAGTAGCTGAAGTTAAAGAGGGCAAAGCTGCAGTAGTTGAAGAAGAGAAAGTAGCTGAAGTTAAAGAGAACAAGGCTGCAGTAGTTGAAGAAGAGAAAGTAGCTGAAGTTGAAGAGGACAAGGCTGCAGTAGTTGAAGAAGATAAAGTAGCTGAAGTTGAAGAGGACAAGGCTTCTGAAGTTAAAGAGGGCAAAGCTGCTGAAGTTGAAGATGATAAGGTTGTTGAAGAAGAAGACTTAAATGAGAACAATCCAAAATTTGATTTAGTAAGAGTTGAAGAAGACG
>FZLS01000019.1 GCA_900197625.1 Rhodobacteraceae bacterium Water-Bin34
TTGGTTGCGGGAGTAGGATTTGAACCTACGACCTTCAGGTTATGAGCCTGACGAGCTACCGGACTGCTCCATCCCGCATGTTTCAGTTACAACGCTCAGGATGAGTCTACAATGCCTAAATTCATAATTTTATTATTTTTTTAATCTCCGTGAGTTCTGTCATACTTATTAAGATGAGGAGGCCTCCAATTACTTAAATCCAAAATGGGCTCATATACTTCTATTATTAAGGGATAACACTTTACTACATCACTTGAGTGCTCTGAACTACAGTCACCACCTGGACAGGCTGATAGCCCCACCAATAAATCATTTTCAGCAAACATTTCAAGATAATCACCAGGCCTAACTGGACTAGCTTTCATAAAATACTGATGTGTATCATGTGTAAATCCAGTACACATAAATACATTCAAAACATCATGCACTAATCTTTCAGCTTCATCTAAACGTAAACTTTGGGAATCAGCTAAAGCTCTTGTAAGATTTGAATGGCAACAGTTATGATATTGTTTTCCTGACAGCAAGTTGTTGGTATAAGGATCACATCGTGTACCAATTACATCATGAACAGAACCACCATATCGATCAAATCCATACCAATCTAAAGTGTCAGTAATTATTGTAGCCATTGGCCTCAAATATGGAAAACTAGACCATAATCTATCACCGACTCCGACATGTGTTCCATGAAGCGCACGTGTTTTGCCCGAATAAAACTTCTCATCTAAATTATTCATATTCCAAATATTCAGATCACCAACTTGAGGACCATCCGTAGATAAAATCCTAAATATAAAACCTGCAGGAATTTCGATAGTGCCTGCTCTCCTTGGAGGAATTATTATTTTCTTCACAAATTTCATATCTTTTTTGACAGAATCGTAAAAAGCACGGTCATAATTTTGTAAATTATTATTAGGATAGCAAATAACAGGTGTTATATCTCTTCGATCTTCAGCATCATTTGGAATGGGCATAACACCTAAGGGTTTCATTGAAAATTCTCCTATAACTTTCTAAGTAATTCTTAAAAAGGACCATACTATTTCTAAATATACTACAATTACTTTAAGAATATATTTTACTTTAGAGCTGATTGCATAAAAAAAGCCACCCTTTAGGGCGGCTATTTTATACTTACGATCGAATTGAGAGCTTACTCTTTAATCCTTACTAGGTTTGGCGATGACTTACTCTCCCACGCCTTAAGACGCAGTACCATCAGCGCAACCGCACTTAACGGCCGAGTTCGAGATGGGATCGGGTGTTTTGCTGGTGCTATGATCACCAAACCAAGAAAAGATTAAAGAACACGAGACCCTGCGCGAGCAGGTCACTTTCCACTTCTGTCCAGATAACAGATATCTAATCTGTCTATTACTGGATCAAATCAAGCCTATCGGGCAATTAGTATCGGTCAACTGAATGCTTTACAGCACTTACATCTCCGACCTATCGACGTGGTGGTCTTCCACGGCCCTCAAGGGAGACCTGGTTTCTGGGGGGGCTTCCCGCTTAGATGCCTTCAGCGGTTATCCTGTCCGATCATAGCTACTCTGCACTGCTGCTGGCGCAACAACAGATCCACCAGTGGATCGTTCACCCCGGTCCTCTCGTACTAGGGGCAACTCCCATCAAGTCTCCTACACCCACGGCAGATAGGGACCGAACTGTCTCACGACGTTCTAAACCCAGCTCACGTACCTCTTTAAACGGCGAACAGCCGTACCCTTGGGACCTGCTCCAGCCCCAGGATGAGATGAGCCGACATCGAGGTGCCAAACACTGCCGTCGATATGGACTCTTGGGCAGTATCAGCCTGTTATCCCCGGCGTACCTTTTATCCGTTGAGCGATGGCCCTTCCACTCGGGACCACCGGATCACTATGACCGACTTTCGTCTCTGCTCGTCTTGTCAGACTCACAGTCAGGCTGGCTTATGCCATTGCACTCGACGACCGATTTCCGACCGGTCTGAGCCAACCATCGCGCGCCTCCGTTACTCTTTAGGAGGCGACCGCCCCAGTCAAACTACCCGCCACACAGGGTCCCGGATCCGGATAACGGACCGCGGTTAGACATCAAGACAGACAGGGGTGGTATCTCAAGGAAGGCTCCACCCGAACTGGCGTCCGAGTTTCAAAGCCTACCACCTATCCTGCACACGTCTGACCTAATGCCAGTGTGAAGCTGTAGTAAAGGTGCACGGGGTCTTTCCGTCTAACCGCGGGAAGCCTGCATCTTGACAGGCAATTCAATTTCGCTGAGTCTACATTGGAGACAGCGGGGAAGTCGTTACGCCATTCGTGCAGGTCGGAACTTACCCGACAAGGAATTTCGCTACCTTAGGACCGTTATAGTTACGGCCGCCGTTTACTGGGGCTTCAATTCAGTGCTTGCACACCTCCTCTTAACCTTCCAGCACCGGGCAGGCGTCAGACCCTATACGTCGTCTTACGACTTCGCAGAGCCCTGTGTTTTTAGTAAACAGTCGCCACCCCCTGGTCTGTGCCCCCCACCAAAAGTTGCCTTCTGATGGGGCCTCCTTCTCGCGAACTTACGGAGGCATTTTGCCGAGTTCCTTCAATGTAGTTCTCTCAAGCGCCTTGGTATTCTCTACCAGTCCACCTGTGTTGGTTTAGGGTACGATCTAATGGAGGGCTATTTCCAGGAACCGTCCGGCAGCAACTTCAATCCGATAAGGAGTCACTACGCTTTCGATCCGTCACCATCTCCTGGCCCAGTAATATTAAACTGGTTCCCATCGACTACGCCTTTCGGCCTCGCCTTAGGGGTCGGCTTACCCTGCTCAGATTAGCTTTAAGCAGGAACCCTTGGACTTTCGGCGACAGGGTCTCTCACCCTGTTTGTCGCTACTCATGTCAACATTCTCACTTCTGATCACTCCACCGGATCGCTTACGCGCCGGCTTCACAGTCAGAACATTGCGTCCACAATATCCTAAGATACTAAAGACGCAGCGTTCTATATCACAGAACGCTCCGCTACCATGCAATAAATTGCATCCCTAGCTTCGGCTCATGGCTTGAGCCCCGGTACATCTTCGCCGCAGGATAACTTAAATTAGACCAGTGAGCTGTTACGCTATCTTTAAAAGATGGCTGCTTCTAAGCCAACTTCCTGGTTGTTTTGGTCGTCCCACCTGCTTTCCCACTTAGCCATGAATTAGGGGCCTTAACTGTCGGTCAGGGTTGTTTCCCTTTTCACTACGGGCGTTAGCACCCGCAGTGTGTCTGCCATCTAGTACTCCCGGGTATTCGGAGTTTGGTTAGGATCAGTAAGCCTGTGGGGCCCCATTACCCATCCAGTGCTCTACCCCCCGGGGTATTCGGATGACGCTCTACCTAAATAGATTTCGCGGAGAACCAGCTATCTCCGAGTTTGATTGGCCTTTCACCCCTAGGCACAAGTCATCCCGATCTTTTTCAACAGATGTGGGTTCGGTCCTCCAGTAAGTGTTACCTTACCTTCAACCTGCTCATGCCTAGATCACTCGGTTTCGGGTCTGATCCTACTAACTCATTCGCCCTATTAAGACTCGCTTTCGCTGCGCCTACACCTATCGGCTTAAGCTTGCTAGTAAGACCAAGTCGTTGACCCATTATACAAAAGGTACGCTGTCACCCCATAAGGGGCTCCAACTGTTTGTAGGCGTCCGGTTTCAGAAACTGTTTCACTCCCCTCGTCGGGGTGCTTTTCACCTTTCCCTCACGGTACTGGTTCGCTATCGGTCAGTAAGGAGTACTTAGCCTTAGAGGGTGGTCCCCCCATGTTCAGACAGAATTTCACGTGTTCCGCCCTACTTAATACGTCAAATCATGCTTCCTATACGGGGCTGTCACCCATATCGCCCAGCTTTCCAACTGGTTCTAGTCACATTCATTGCTCGGCTGGTCCCGGTTCGCTCGCCACTACTACGGGAGTATCTATTGATTTCCTTTCCTCTGGGTACTTAGATGTTTCAGTTCCCCAGGTTTGCTTTAAAAACCCTATGTATTCAGGTAATTAATAACTGTTTTACCCCATTATTGATTACACAAAGTGTAACAATAACAAAGTATCAGTTGGGTTGCCCCATTCGGAGATCTTTGGGTATAGCGTCTATTCTCGACTTCCCAAAGCTTATCGCAGAGTATCACGTCCTTCATCGCCTCTTACTGCCAAGGCATCCACCAAACGCCCTTCTCGCGCTTGATCTGATCCAGAAATAGTCAGACTATTTCTAGAACAGAAGTCGTCATTTTTTTTGAGAAAATTGTTCATCAGCACCTATCTTGCGATAGGCACGTCATTGTTTTGCAATTGCAAAAACAACATTTTATTTTGAACTCAAATGTAACCCTCCCTTGGCAGGAAGGTCACGCACATTCCAGCGAATGAATGCTCTTTCGAGCATCCCTTCATGTCACAGTAGATCTAATTCACTGTGACTTTGGTTAGTGTATTTGACTTGGAAAGACTGTAAATTATCTTTGAATTAGCTTGCGAACCGCACTGGAACGCTCACCAACAGCACACGCACAGTGGGTTGGTCACCCTAGTCTGATTATGCTTCATAGTTACCTATGATACTGCGAACCAGCTAACAATCTAGTCTCTCAAAGCTCTTCAGCCTCAAAATATTCAATTCCTAACCTTTTCCGAAGAAGTGGTCCAAACAAGAAACTTACGTCTCGTGTTTTATATGCTCTCTAAACGATGTAAAAGTGAACCCGAAGGTTCGCCATCCGATTGGATGATTAAAAACTGCTTACAGTCCTTAATGATCTAATCGGAATTGATATAATAATCTGAAGGAAATGGTGGAGCGTATCGGGATCGAACCGATGACCCCCTGCTTGCAAAGCAGGTGCTCTCCCAGCTGAGCTAACGCCCCATTTTATGGTGGGTCGAGGAGGACTTGAACCTCCGACCTCACGCTTATCAGGCGTGCGCTCTAACCACCTGAGCTACCGACCCTTAACAGATCGATGACCTGCAAAATTATTATTACTGAAGAGATATGAGGACGGTTCGGTCTATAATGTAGTCCGAAGACTACTAAAGCTCATTTAAGAGCTGCTAAAAAGTGATCTACGTGAAAGTAAACTTTCAGCTAAGATCATCCTTAGAAAGGAGGTGATCCAGCCGCAGGTTCCCCTACGGCTACCTTGTTACGACTTCACCCCAGTCACTGAACCTACCGTGGTTGGCTGCCTCTATAAATAGTTGGCGCACCACCTTCGGGTAGACCCAATTCCCATGGTGTGACGGGCGGTGTGTACAAGGCCCGGGAACGTATTCACCGCGGCATGCTGTTCCGCGATTACTAGCGATTCCAACTTCATGGGGTCGAGTTGCAGACCCCAATCCGAACTGAGACATCTTTTGGAGATTAACTCACTGTAGATGCCATTGTAGCACGTGTGTAGCCCAACCCGTAAGGGCCATGATGACTTGACGTCGTCCACACCTTCCTCCGGCTTATCACCGGCAGTCTCCTTAGGGTACCCAACTAAATGCTGGTAACTAAGGACGTGGGTTGCGCTCGTTGCCGGACTTAACCGAACATCTCACGACACGAGCTGACGACAGCCATGCAGCACCTGTACATTGTCCAGCCGAACTGAAGGAATCCATCTCTGGAATCCGCGACAAGTATGTCAAGGGTTGGTAAGGTTCTGCGCGTTGCGTCGAATTAAACCACATGCTCCACCGCTTGTGCGGGCCCCCGTCAATTCCTTTGAGTTTTAATCTTGCGACCGTACTCCCCAGGCGGAATGCTTAATCCGTTAGGTGTGACACCAACAAGCATGCTTGCTGACGTCTGGCATTCATCGTTTACGGTGTGGACTACCAGGGTATCTAATCCTGTTTGCTCCCCACACTTTCGCACCTCAGCGTCAGTATCGAGCCAGTGAGCCGCCTTCGCCACTGGTGTTCCTCCAAATATCTACGAATTTCACCTCTACACTTGGAATTCCACTCACCTCTCTCGAACTCTAGACTGATAGTTTTGGAGGCAGTTCCGGGGTTGAGCCCCGGGATTTCACCCCCAACTTTCCAATCCGCCTACGTGCGCTTTACGCCCAGTAATTCCGAACAACGCTAACCCCCTCCGTATTACCGCGGCTGCTGGCACGGAGTTAGCCGGGGTTTCTTTACCAGGTACTGTCATTATCATCCCTGGCGAAAGAGCTTTACGACCCTAAGGCCTTCTTCACTCACGCGGCATGGCTAGATCAGGCTTGCGCCCATTGTCTAAGATTCCCCACTGCTGCCTCCCGTAGGAGTCTGGGCCGTGTCTCAGTCCCAGTGTTGCTGATCATCCTCTCAAACCAGCTATAGATCGTAGACTTGGTAGGCCATTACCCCACCAACTATCTAATCTAACGCGGGCTAATCCAATTCCGATAAATCTTTCCCCCGAAGGGCGTATAAGGTATTACTCACCGTTTCCAGTGGCTATTCCTTAGAACTGGGTATATTCCCACGCGTTACTAACCCGTCCGCCGCTCCACCCGAAGGTAGCGCTCGACTTGCATGTGTTAGGCCTGCCGCCAGCGTTCGTTCTGAGCCAGGATCAAACTCTCAAGTTGAAAAGCTGTTACCAGCTTATCCTTAACGTTCGAACCTCTGCACATCGTATCCATCCCAGACAGGATGGATCCGTCTCTGTTTGTTTGTGCTAAAAGTTATCAAAGATAACCAAAAGCCGCTACAAACAGTGAAGCTGACATTCCATCATCGGCCAAAGCCTAGGAACGTTGATATGCAAACGTCCGTTCGTCGAAACGAAACCAAACCGCCCACATATCTCTTCAGATACTATCAATTTCAAAGAGCCAGAGACAACAATATAACGATAGCGCCTCATACTTTCAAGGCGCGCCCGCCAACTCTTATCTCTTTTTTCAACCTAGACTGCGTTTCAAGTGCCTCGCTTAGTGCGTGTAACTGTGCTTCGCTGTGTTCGGTAAGGGGGCTTTTAGGCATACCCACACAAACCCGCAACCTCTTTTTTTAAAAAAATTAACTTTTTTATCAATTATTATACAACATACTGTTTTATAACACTTTTTATTAAACCAACCCTCAACAAAAATACCAACATTACAATATAAAAGTAACAACATAGTGAGTTTTCACTGATTCAAACACCTGCGTTGGAATTATAAATGATATGAAAGAGTAATTTTGAATATATTTATAAAAAATATTTATTAGATTCTAGATATCACAACCAAAGGACCATTATTATCTCTACGATTGTGCACTAACTCGATTCCTTAAAGGAATTTCTCGAATCGGCATATGAACGATTGCACTGAATGCGCCAACTGCAATACCAACCCACCAAACTATATTATAGTTACCATAAGCATCATATAGGGCTCCGCCTAACCATACACCCAAAAAAGACCCCAATTGATGACTGAAAAAAACAATCCCATAAAGTGTGCCCATGTATCGTAGACCATAAATATATCCTACTAAACCAGATGTTAGTGGAACTGTGGCAAGCCACAATAGGCCCATAGTTATAGAAAAAGACACAACTGTAAGTGGTGTCATTGGAACCATTATGAATATAACTGCAATTAATGTACGTCCTGTATATACAATGGCTAACAGGTTTTTCTTTTTGTAGTGTTTACCAAAATATCCAGCTGTTATTGTACCAACAATATTAGCAGCACCAATAAGAGCAATGGAGAACGCGCCAAGTGCACTGGCATTTTTGACACCTATGCCTGCAAGCAAGCCATCATTTGCAATGGCGCCACACATTTCAGTAACAAAAGCAGGAAAATGTGCAGTAATAAATGCAAGTTGGAAACCGCAGGAAAAAAACCCTAAGAAAATAAGTGTAAAACTGGGGTCATAAAATGCTTTTTTCAATATTTGACCTAAAGTTTCTTCTAAGTCTTGCTTTGCATCTTTTGAAGGAGCTTTCAAAACTGGAAGCAATGCTATTGTTGAAATAATGATTCCTGCGAATATTAAAAATACAACAGACCAATTAAAATACCGCAAAAGAAATTCAGCAGTAGGAGGGCCTATAATCTGCCCCACTGAACCAAAGGCTGTTGCAATTCCAAGTGCCATTGATCTATTAGCATCAGATGTTGCACGTCCTACAATGGCTAAGATTACTCCAAAGCCAGTGCCAGCAACACCAAATCCAACAAAAAGTGAATAAAATTGATGTGCCCCAGGACTAATTGCATAACTTGAAAAAATTAAACCTATTGCGTAACAAAATACACCAATCAGTATTGCTTTACGATCACCAATCTTTTCTGCAATTGCACCAAAAATTGGCTGTCCAATTCCCCATGCTAAATTTTGGATGGCAATCGCCATCGAAAATTCTGTCCGAGCCCATGCGAACTGATCTGCTATTGGAATTTGAAAAACACCATACGAAGCACGAATGCCAAAACCAATCATTAATATTACAGAAGACGCTAAAAGAACTGGGGTTATTAATTTTGTATCTTGGCTTTGCATATTGACACCTCTTTGGTTGTGTATCTTTGATAGAATTGTTATCTCAGGTCAAAGGTTTTTTGGGGCTATTAATTTGAAACTAATAGACGTCTACAATAAGCGCATCCTTTCTGGTGAGTTAGCACCAGATGCTAACCAGCTGAAAACACTACAAGCACTTCAGAATTTGACCGCTCAGCTTGAAGAGTTAAAGCCAAGATCTTCTTGGGCTGTTTTTAATTTATTTAAAAAAGAACACCAAAAACCAAGGGGTATTTACATATATGGTGGGGTTGGTCGTGGAAAGTCCATGTTAATGGATCTATTTTTTGAAGCCTCAACTATAGAAAAAAAACGAAGAGTTCATTTTCACGAATTTATGCAAAAAATTCATGAAGACCTACATGAGGCTAGAAAAGAAAATATAAGTGAAGCAATTCGGCCTGTAGCACAAAATATTATATCACAAGTGAAGCTTTTGTGTTTTGACGAAATGCAAATTACTGACATAACAGATGCAATGATTGTAGGGCGTTTGTTTGAGTTTTTCTTTGATGCCGGTGTGGTCATTGTATCAACATCAAATCGCCATCCTGAAGAGCTTTACAAAAATGGACTAAATAGATCACTATTTTTACCTTTCATAAAGATGATTACTCAAAAACTAGATGTTTTAAACTTGGACAGTACTACCGATCATCGGCAGAACACTTCAAGTAAAAATGTGAGCTATTTTTATCCATTAAATGAAGTAACATTTAATAGAATTGAACAACTATGGAAGATTATTTCAAAAGGTAATACTAAGCCACTTGTGCTAAAAAATAAAAAAAGAGAAATACTTATTCCATTTCACACTAAAGGCATAGCAAGAATTGAGTTTAATGATTTGTGCAAAAAAGCTTTAGGGCCAAGTGATTATATATTAATTGCCAAAACATTTAATATTTTGATGATAACCAATGTGCCAGTGCTTGGTAAAGATAACAATAATGAAGCCAAAAGATTTGTAACTTTAATAGATACTCTCTATGAAAACGAAATAAAATTAATAATAAGTTCTGAAGCTAAGCCAGAAGAACTATATCAAGATGGGCCCGGAGCATTTGAGTTTGTAAGAACTGCAAGCAGATTGAAAGAAATGCAATCTGAGAACTGGGGTGCCAAACTTCCAAATATAAACTAGTTAACAATTGGGTTTAATTAGACGCACGCATCTTTAACAATAAGTCCTTGTTTGACATTCCATCTGGAATTAAACCCACTGAAATTTGAAACTTTCTTATTGCAGCAATAGAGTTTGGGCCAATTATTCCATCTGCCTCCCCAACATCATATCCAAGTTGATTTAGCAAATTTTGCAATTCTACTTTTTCATTAAACTTTAAAGCTCCAGGCCCCCGTGGCCATTCAATGTGGAAAGATTTTCCTCCTAGAATGCGGTCTGAGAGATGGCCCACGGCCATAGCGTATGAATTTGCATTATTATATCTTTTAATCACAAAAAAATTATTAAAAACAATAAAGGCTGGGCCCTTTGCTCCCGCAGGTAAAAATACAGAACCTTCACCATAATTTGGGATTTTTCCACCAGTGATAGTTTTTAACCCTAATTCTGACCAACGCGCTGGCGTCGCTTTTACCTCTAAATCAGCATTTCTATAGTTAAAGTTTTCTGGTAAATTTACCTCTATTCCCCAAGGCTGATTGTTCGTCCAGCCAAACTCAGCAAGGTAATTTGCGGTGGACGCTAAGGCATCTGATGGATCTAGAGGATCCCATACATTTCGTTTTCCATCTCCAGTAAAATCTTGCGCATAGGCTTGGTAACTTGTTGGAATAAACTGAGTATGGCCCATGGCTCCAGCCCACGAACCCATCATTTTATCTGGTGTAATATCACCGCGTTGTATGATATTTAAAGCTTCTAATAATTGTTGTTTTCCAAATTTTTCACGTCTTCCATCAAATGCTAGTGTAGCTAGAGCTTCGATAATATTTATATCACCCATGCGTTTACCATAAGAACTTTCCAAACCCCAAATTGCTAATATAACTTCAGCATCAACTTGGTATTTGAACTGTATCTCTCTTAATAAGTTCAAATAGTCGCTAAGATTCTCTTTGCCGTTAGCAATTCTCTTGGGTGAGGTTGCAGTATCCAAATAATCCCAAATTTCACGAGAAAATTCTGCTTGTTTATTGTCCGCTTTTATTACCCGGCTATTTAATTGAACGTTTTCAAAAGCAGTATCAAACGTTGAAGTAGTTATTCCGTTTGAAACTGCATCTTTCTTGAAATTACTAACCCATTGCTTAAATGCATTTTCTTTTTGCACTGAAATTTGTTGATTGTTATCATTATCATCCGCAACTAAAGGCGTTGAAAATAAAATTAAACAACTGGCTAAAAGCTTTACTGATTTATTCATTATTTCTCCTGCTCGAGAATGTTTTATATATACAGTAATCTACAAAAAAAATTAAAACAACAAAGTGATTTTAATTAATTATTTATTTTTCTCTTTCGCTTCTTATCCTTTGAACGCATAATTCTACGGCCTTTGTGGCTGGTTTTTCTACTAGAGCTTTTTGGGATAACTTTGCCCTCTAATTCCAACATTTCCAATGATATCCCACCAGTAATAGCTGTAGCCTCAACAAGTGAGACCTTACAAGGCATTCCGATCGATATAATACGTCCAGAATCCTCACCTGTTAATGTACGTTCGCGATCATCATATCGCCAATACTCTCGGCCTAATTTTGATAGTGGGATAATACCGTCTGCTCCTGATGTATCAAGTTTTACAAATAAACCAAATTTAGCAATTCCAGATATTCGACCTGTAAATTCTAAACCAATACGATCTGATAAAAATGCTGCAAGATATCTATCTGATGTATCTCTTTCAGCCAACATAGATCTTCTCTCTGTGCTTGATATCCATTCTCCTATTTCTTTTAATTGTTCTCTGTCAGCATCAATTAAACCATCATCTCCAAATTTATGTGTAGAGATTAGTGCTCGATGTACAATTAAATCAGCATACCGACGGATAGGACTCGTAAAATGTGCATAACGCCTGAGGTTTAAACCAAAATGCCCAAGGCTTGATGGGGAATAATACGCCTGTGACATAGACCGCAAAACTGTCATATTAATTATCTCAGCGTCTTCAGATTTTTCAGCTGTGTCTAAAAGTTTATTTAAATGATGAGTTTTAAGAACTTGACCTTTTGCTAATTTGAGGCCTGAATCTTCTACAACTTCCCTAAGTGCATTGAGTTTTTCGAGAGTTGGCTCTTCATGCACTCTGTAAAGTAATGTTTCCTGATTAGCTTCTAAAGTCTCAGCTGCACATACATTTGCCATCACCATAAATTCTTCAACTAATTTATGAGCCTCAAAACGATTTTTGAAGTCAACGGATAAAACCTCACCATCATCTGAAAGAACGATTTTTCTCTCTGGTAAATCTAAGTTCAGAGGCTGACGTTTGTCACGAGCTTTACTGGCACTTTTGTAAGCTAAAAGTAAATCTTTAAGTGCCTTTGCAAGAGGCTTTGTTACATTATCATAATTTCCATCAAAAGCACCTTGAGCCTGCTCATAAGATAGTGATGCTGGGGAGCGCATAATACCACGGTGGAATTGGTGATCTAGCTTGGTCCCTTCAGCGCTGAGCTTTATACAAACGCTCATACACGCCCGATCAACACCTTCATGTAATGAACAGAGGTTACCTGACAAAGCATCCGGTAACATTGGAACTACTCTATCAGGAAAGTAGGAGGAATTGCCTCGTTTGCGGGCTTCAATATCAATGCTTGACCCTGGCTGTACATAATATGCAACGTCAGCGATTGCTACCCAAACAATGTGCCCTCCAATATTATTTGGATCATCATCGGGTTTTGCACAAATAGCATCATCATGATCACGCGCATCTGAAGGATCTATCGTAAACAATGGCAAGTTACGTAAATCTGTTCTTTCACCTAGTTCAACAGCCCTAGCTTGTTCTGCCTCAAAGAGCACGTCATCAGGAAAATGGTCAGGAATTTCATGCTGATGAATAGCTATCAAAGAAATAGATCGAGGTGCCATTGGGTCACCAAGAACTTCTATAATTCTTGCAGATGCCAGTCCCAATCGTTTTCTTGGGCCAACCTGTTCTGCTTCAACTAATTCTCCATCTTTTGCATTTTTAGCATCCTGGCTTGCTATTTTATATTCCCAAGAATTTTTCTTATCAATTGGAACTAATCGACCACCTTCAGAACCCAATCGATAGATACCAATCACCAAATCTGGAGCAGATCCAATTCGCCTTATTAGTCGTGCTTCTAATTTATGATCATGATTTTCTATTGGTGTAATTCTGCATAGAATTCTATCGCCGACAGCCAAAGCAGCGTCATTTTTTTTTGGTAAAAATAAAATTCTTGGGCGGATAGTATCCAGGCTCCATTCCGCTGGCTCCGCCCAAAGATCTCCATTTTCATCCAATTCAGAAAGTCTCAAAACAGAGACTGGTGGCAGTTCACTAGAGCTTTTAAAAGAGCTTCGTGACCCTGAGATCAAACCGTCTGTACGCAATTCACGTAATATTTTCTTTAATTCTACTCGAGCATTTCCAGTAATATTAAATGCTTTTGAAATATCGCGTTTTGATGCTTTTTCAGGATGCTCTTGCACCCATTTTAAAATATCTTCTTTTAATGGAGTTTTATTCATTTAAATTGGTTATCATATTCATTAATTGAGGTCATTGACTTTATTTTTATTTAGCTTTGAAGCTTCATAAGATCTTCTACATTATCTATGTCTTGAAGCTTGAGAATCTGTTTTACTTTTAAGCCCTCTAAATTTTTTAGAGTGTCACTCAAGGCATTTGAAGTAGACCAGCGAACGTTTTGAAAAATTGATTTGGGCATGGATCTAGCGCCACGCTTCATGCCAATTAGCCAATAGCCTCCATCATAAGAAGGCCCAATTACAACGTCGTGATCACCAAGAGCATTAAATGCATCTTGAATATACCTAGCTTTGATTTTTGTGATATCAGATCCAATGATTACAATAGGACCTTTATCTGCATTGATAAAAATATTTGCCATTCTTTTGCCTAGATCACCCGTACCCTGAGGCCACCTAAGCAATCCATGCGGCCAAACACGACTGGATAGGCCTTCTTTATCTGGCGAAACTGCTAATATAGTAGTCCAAAGTTTTTTTGCAGATAATTTTCTTATGATATCATTAGCGTTATGTCGAAACCACCAAGCGGCTTTTATCATCCCTATGTCCTTACCGAGGCGAGATTTTACCAATCCAGGCTTTGGTTCTTTTAACATTATAAAAAGCTGAGGTTTAATCACGCAAAATAATTTTTTATGATATTAGCATAAATCGCTTTAAGCTGGTGTATGTGATTTACTGAAACTCTTTCATCAACCTGATGCATTGTTTTTCCAACCAATCCAAATTCTACAACGGGGCAATGATCCTTAACAAACCTAGCATCAGAAGTACCACCAGATGTAGACGCTTGCGGATATATACCTGTTTCAGAATATACAGAATTGGAAACTAAATCAGAGAAGCTTCCAAGAGCCGTAATAAAGCTTTCGCCTGAAACTTGTATTTCCATATTTATTTCAACATCGCTTTTAGACGCAATTTTATTTGTTACTTCTTTTAACCAAACTGATAATTCTTCTGAAGTATGCATATCATTGAACCGAATATTTACTGTAGCTCTACATTCAGCTGGGATCACATTATTTGCAAGATTTCCCGTATCAATTGTTGTGACAGCCAACGTGGAAGGATCAAAATGTTCAGATCCCTGATCCAATTCAAAAGATGTTAAATCACAGATTAGTTCTGCCATAACAGGTAAAGGGTTTTTTGCACGGTGCGGATATGCAGAATGGCCTTGTATTCCTCGAACCGTAAAATATGCAGTCATTGAGCCCCTGCGCCCAATTTTCATCATTTCACCCATATTTTCTGGGCAAGTTGGTTCTCCAACAATACAATGGTTAATAGTCTCATTATTATCATTCATCCAATCAAGCAAAGCAAGTGTTCCATCCTTAGCTTGTCCTTCTTCATCACCTGTTATAGCCAATACAATTGACCCATCCGCTGGATTATTTTGAACAAAATCAATGGCAGCAGCAGCAAATGCAGCAACGCCAGATTTCATGTCAGTAGACCCACGGCCATATAGAAATCCATCTTTTATTTCTGCACCGAATGGATCAACACTCCAATCATCTAAAGATCCAATTGGCACAACATCTGTGTGGCCATTAAAGCCAAGTGTTTTACCAGTTCCCCACCTCGCAAATAAATTAGAAACTAAACCACGATCTACTCGATTGCATTCAAATCCAGCTTTAGCTAACAATTCTTCTAACAGAACCAATGCACCAGCTTCTTTTGGAGTTACAGATTCACAGCGTATTAAATCAGCTGTTAGATTTACAGGATCAATCGTCATAATTTACCTTTTGTTTCCACCCAAATATCCTTTCAGAAATAAATCAGCAAGTAGGTTATCAAAAAAATAGATACCGATTTTAACTCCTGTAATAAATTTAAAATGGTGTTGAAGCTTCAAATGTAAATTGTTTGTCACTTTTTGGGTGAATAATGATTAATCGTTTAGCATGTAATTGCAGTTTATCAGCTAAACTAATTTCCTTAGCATTGCCATAAAAGCGGTCACCCAATATCGTATGTCCCAAAGATTTCATATGAACTCTTAATTGATGAGTGCGACCTGTTTCTGGTATAAGTTCCACTCTAGATTCATTTTTTTCTTTTTTCAAAACCCTCCAGTGGGTTAATGCATTTTTGCCATTTTCTATATCGACTTTTTGCATTGGTCTGTTTGGCCAATCAACTATCAGTGGTAAATTAATAGAACCATTTCTAGCTTTCATATTTCCAAAAACTCTAGCTTCGTATAATTTTTTAACCATGCGCTTTTCAAACTGCATGTTTAATAATCTTTGCGTATTTTTGTTTAGTGCAAAAATCATTATCCCGCTTGTATCCATGTCAAGTCTATGAACCAGAAATGAATTGGGGTATTGTGCTTTCACCCTTAGTTCCAACGAATCGCGATGTTTCAACTCTTTTCCTGGAACTGAAAGTAAACCAGAAGGCTTATTTACTACCAGAACATCTTCATCAATATATAATATATCTAATGGTATTTTTGGTGGTGAATAGACAAAAGGTTTCATAAGACTTAAATAAATTACAAAAGTGCCAAAGTCACCAATGCTTTTTATAGCAGACAGTTAAGTGTTTTAAATTTTTACACGATCAGATTTTGGGTCGTAAATTGGTTTGATACCTACATCTGCTCTTATCTTTGATCCAGCTACATCAATTTCATAATTTGATGCCAGTATATCTGAGACTGTTTCGTCTTTACACGGCACATAACCCAAACCAATTGCAGCACCAATTGTATGGCCATAATTGCCAGATGTAAGATGCCCAACTAATTCTCCATCACGGAGAATTGGTTCATTGTGATAAAGCAACGGTTCACTATCATTGAGTACAAATTGAAGCAAACGCCTATCTAAACCATTTTCTTTTTTTCGTAAAACTGCATCTCTTCCAATAAAATCTGGCTTGCTCGTTTTAACAGCAAATCCCAAACCCGCCTCTAATACATGGTCTTCACATGTGATGTCATGCCCAAAATGCCGGAAGCCTTTTTCTATCCTTAAGCTATCCATCATATGCATTCCACATAATTTCATATCAAGATCTTGCCCCGCATCAAAAAGCGTATCGAAAATATGTCCTGCCTGATCAGAACTAACATATACTTCCCAACCAAGTTCACCAACATAAGTAACTCTATGCACCCTGGCCAAGCCCATCCCAATTTCAATTTCTTGAGCCGTACCAAAAGGATTTACATCATTATCAAAACTATTTGGACTAACCATCTGTAATAATTTTCGACTGCTAGGGCCCATTATAGCCAACACGCCTTCACCAGCAGTAACATCAGTAATTACAACATTAAAATCACCTATATTGCGGCTCAACCAAATTTGATCAGCCAATCTTGTAGCAGCAGGAGTTACTACTAAATATGCACTTTCAGTTAATCTTGTAATAGTTACATCAGCCTCGATACCACCAGCATTATTTAAAAATTGTGAATATACTATTTTTCCAATTTCGACATCATATTGGCCACCTGCAACAAAATTTAAAAATTTAGTTGCATCACGCCCTTCTATTCTAATTTTTCCAAACGATGACATGTCGTACATACCAATATTTTCACGAATGGAACGATGTTCTCGAGCAGCGTTTTCAAACCAATTTTGACGTTTCCAGGTGTACTCATATGACCTTTTTTGACCTTTATCAGCAAACCAATTAGCACGCTCCCAGCCTGCTATTTCCCCCATAACAGCACCCTGATTTAACAACTGATAATGAAATGGTGTACGGCGAATATTACGAGCAGTCTTTTTTTGTAAAAAAGGGAAATGATCTGCATAAAGTAAACCCAGGGTTTCTTTAGATCGTTCAAATAAATACTTTTTGTTTCCTTGGAAGGGCTGCATTCTTGAAATGTCGACATCACCTAAATCAAATGGTTTTGAACCACTATCCATCCATTCAGCAAGTGCCATACCAGCACCACCTGCTGATTGTATTCCAATTGAATTAAAACCTGCAGCTACCCAGAAATTATCTAGTTCTGGTGCAAGACCTAAATGGTATGCATCATCAGGAGTAAAACTTTCAGGGCCATTAAAAAATGTTTGTATGCCAGCTTCAGCAAGAATAGGCATGCGTTCACATGCTGCCTCTAAGATTGGCTCAAAGTGATCGAAGTCTTCTGGTAATTGATCAAATTCGAAACCTTTTGGGATCCCACTCATACCCCAAGGTTTTGATATAGGTTCAAATGCACCTAATAGAAATTTACCAGCATCTTCTTTGTAATACGCACATTCATCTGGAACCCGCAAAACCGGTAATTGCGTTAATTCTTTTACAGGCTCAGTTACAATATAAAAATGTTCACATGCATGCAAAGGAACATTTACTCCTGCCATCCGCCCAACTTCATGGCCCCACATACCACCACAATTTACAACCATATCAGCTTCAATACATCCAGTTGAATTATCAGTTTTCCAATTTACTCCAGAAACTCTTCGCCCCTTTGTTAGAATTCCAGTTACTAATGTATTTTCAAATATATTAACGCCATTATTACGAGCTCCTTTTGCCAGAGCTAAAGCAATATTTCCCGGATCACCTTGACCATCTTTAGGCAACCAAACGCCTGCTTTAACTCCATCAATATTTAAATGTTCATATTTATTTTTGACTTCGTTTGGAGAAATCTCTTCAACATCTACTCCAAAAGCACGTGCCATTGCAGCCTGTCTAAATATTTCTTCCTTTCTTTCTTCTGTCAAAGCTACAGTTATAGATCCACAACGTTTAAAACCCGTAGCAACCCCAGTTTCTTTTTCCAAATTTCCATACAGTTCTTGTGAATATTTTGCTAACTTTGTCATGTTAGCAGTTGCACGTAATTGCGCGATTAATCCAGCTGCATGCCAAGTAGTACCAGATGTAAGCTGCTTTCGTTCTAGAAGAATTATCTCTTTCCAACCCTTTTGAGCCAAGTGATAAGCTACTGAGCATCCGATTACTCCACCGCCAATTATCACTACACGTGCAGTTCCTGGAATATTTGTCATCTTTTGTCCTTTAATTAAACCAAACGCTCTTTTCGAGTTTCGCGGGGTGTTTTTCCATAATAAGCTTTATAAATTTTACCAAAATTACTTCCAAATCCACATGCTGCAGCAATTTCTAATATACTCATGTCAGTATTTACTAAAAAGTTTTGAGCGCGGATTAATCTCAATTCACGATAGAAACGACCCGGACTTCGGCCTAGATGCCTCAAGAACTGTCTTTCTAATGAACGCGTTGTTTGACCTAAAACTTTTGCTAGTTCAGTGGTCTTTAAGGGCTCTTCGATATTTGATTGCATCATTTTTATAGCTTGGTCAATATGACTATCTTTACCTGCACTCAAAGCGTCCATTGCACCTGGTTGTCTTGTTTCAAAAGATCTAACTTTATCTAACAATAATATACTAGAAATAGTTAATAATTTTGCTTTTGATAAATACCCAGCTACAATTTGCAACATAATATCATATGTTGAGACTAATCCTGCACAGGTAACAATTTTATCAGTAGAGACTGCAAGAGAAGGTGCAATATCATAAAGTCCACTTCGTTCTTCTAATAGCAAGCGATTTTCCCAATGGGTTGTATGGCCAAACCCATCATCAGAATTGGCAGAAATATATATTGCAGCTGCTTCTGCTAGTAATACTACTTTTGCATTAGTATATCTATATTTGTGAACAGCTTTTTCTATCTCCCGTGATGTGAAGTTCAAATCTGAGTTACCTAAAAATACTGCAATATCAGCATCAGGATTATTAGATAAAGCTGATGCATTTAACCATGTATCAGCACTAGATTTAACAATCCCAGCTTCAGGACTAACATAACGAAAAGTAAACATTTTTTTATCCACAACTCTGTTTGCTAATCGTAAAACATCTACAACTCCAGATAGCTCAGTCATTACAAAACCATCAGATAGAATAATATCTACTTTCATGCTTGCTTGGTTTACATCACTATTCATTGCCTTATCCTATAAGGTTTTCATATTAAGTTATAATTTTATCCAAATCTTCTCTTTAATTCAGCAATATGCGCCGGACCAACTTCACAACATCCACCAATATATGTTGCGCCTGATTTTACCCAATTATTTGCAATATCTGCATAAGTTTCTGGGTTTAAATCAGTTCTCGTTTTCAATAAATCAACAGTTGCTCCAATTTTATTAAAATCTTTTGCTATTTCAACAAATCCATTTGCATATCCACCAGTTGGTATTTTTGCTTTACTCAGTAATGGTAAAGCAACAGATATTGCTTCTGGTGCAGAACAATTAACCATAACTGCAGATGGTTTATACTTTTCTAACAAAGGTAAAATATCAGTTAGATATTCTCCAGAACGTAATTTTGTTCCATCACTATCGTCTACAGACAGCGCTAACCAGATTGGTTTATTAAAGCCAGAAGCACCCATCAAAGCACCTTTAGCTTGATCAACAGAAGACATAGTTTCAGCTATAAATACATCGACATAGTTAGTTTGAATTTTACATAATCTAGAATATACCTCAGCTGCAATTTCAGCAGGTGGTGCTAAATCTGGCTGATAGGAAAATCCTTGTGGACCCAATGATCCAGCAACGATACCTTTTCCATTTAAATCACGTGCATCGCTTGCTAATTGACAAGCTAATTTTTGTAATTTCTCTAGATGATCTAATAACCCGTGCTTTTCTAATCGATCTGGTAAAATAGAATATGTATTTGTAGTTGCAACATCTGCACCGGCAACAAAATATTCATTATGAACAGCAAGTACCGCTTCTGGATCATCTATCAAAGCTTGAACAGACCATAATGAAGTGGCTTTACCAGCACGAGCAACTAATTCCTGACCCATACCACCATCAAGAAAAGTTATACTCATGCACGTATTCTTTCATTTTTTGGGTCCCATAAAGCTTCATCATTTTGAACAACAGCCTTGCATCGTTTTCCAAATATTTCCACTTCAAGTTCTTTACCAGGAATTGCAAGATCAGAACGCACCATACCAAAAGCTATTGATGCATTAACACGATAACCCCAATCACCAGATGTTGTTTCTCCAACAACTTGGTCCCCATGCCAAATTGTTGACATATAAGGAGCATCTGCAAAGTCTGTATCAACTATTAAGGTTGCAAACTTTTTCTTAGATCCTTCTTGTTTCTCGATTAACAATGCCGCTTTTCCAGGGAAATCCTGAGGTTTATCAAACTTTATAAAACGCTCAATCCCGCCTTCCAATAAAGTATAATCTGTTGATAAATCTCCTTTCCAAGTTCTATACCCTTTTTCAATTCTCATAGAGTTTAAAGCATACATTCCGAAAGGTTTTGCCCCGAGTTCTATTACTGCTGAAAATACTCTTGGAGTATCTTCAAAATTAGTATGAATTTCCCAACCCAATTCACCCGCAAAAGAAATTCTGAATAATTTTGCATTAACACCACATACAGTTACATCTTGATGTGTAAGCCAACCCAATGATAAGTCAGCATCTTCAGTAATAGCTTCCAGAATATTACGCGAATTTGGCCCAGTTAATAGTAAAGTTGAATATTCTTTTGTTACATCAATTAGTTTCAATTCACCATTTGATGGCAATGCTTTTTTCAAAAATTCGAAATCATGCCATTGCGCAACTGCAGCAGTCATTAGCAAAAACTCGTCTTCAGCAAATCTAATTATTGTTACTTCAGTTACAATACGCCCTCTACTGTCAGAGAAGTACCCAAGATTCATTCTTCCTATTTTAGGAAGCGCTCCTGAGATTTGACATCTCAACCATTCTGCAGCGCCTTTTCCAATTAAGTTATAACGAGAAAAACCAGGCATATCCAAAACACCTGCAGAATCTCTACATGCTTCTACTTCTTCTTTTACACGTGGAGCCCATGGGCCTTTTCTTCCCCATGTTTTAGTTGCTTCTTCTGATATATCATCACCATCTTTTGCAAACCAATTAGCTCGCTCCCAGCCATTGTAAGCTCCCATTTGAGCACCAGAAGAAATTAATGCATCATGATTAGGTGAAAGCTTTTTATTTCTACCTGCTGGCCACTCATGGTGAGGAAAATGCATTGCATATTCATGACCATAGGTTTCCATGGCTTTAGAAAGGCAATAATCAGTGTCTGCATAATCAGTATATCTTCGAGGATCCAATGCCCACATATCTAATTCTGTTTCACCGTGCATAATCCATTCAGAAATAATCTTTCCTGCCCCCCCACCTTGGGCAATTCCAAAAGTAAAAGAATGTGCTTCAAATGCATTTGGCACACCAGGCATTGGCCCAACCATCGGTATTCCATCAGGTGCATAAGGAATTGGTCCATTAATATTTCGCCCAATTCCTGCCGATCCTAATAGAGGCAGACGTTCCATTGCATCCTCCATATACCATTCTAATCTATCCAAATCATCTGGATATAGTTGAAAAGAGAAATCGTCTGGCATTGGATCTTCAGGTGTTACCCAATGCGCTTTACAATTACGTTCATAGGGGCCAAGATTTAAACCATTTTTTTCTTGTCTTAAGTAATATGAAGAATCTACATCACGCAAAAGTGGAACTTTACGATTGTTTTCTTTGCTCCATGCTTCTAGTTCCGCGATTGGTTCAGTTAAAAAATATTGGTGTGACATGACAACCATAGGCACTGTACGTCCACCAAATGGTTTGAACATTTCACCAACACGTTGAGCATAATAACCCGCACAATTAACTACATATTCACATTTAATGTTACCTTTATCAGTTTTGACTATCCATTCATCACCATCACGGTCAATTCCCGTTACAGGACAAAACCGTTCTATGGTTCCTCCCTCCATTCGCGCACCTTTTGCCAATGCCTGTGTTAATTGAGCTGGATCAATATCACCATCTAGTGGATCCCAAAGACCTCCCTGAAGGTCATGGGTTTCTATGAACGGGTGAATTTCTTTAAGCTCTTCAGGAGAGCATATATCCATTTTTAAACCTTGGTAGCGGCCCATTCCAGCTACTCGTTCAAATTCCTGCATTCGTTCTTTTGAGTGACCTAACCTAATTGATCCAGTAACATGATAATTCATTGGATACCCAACATCTTCACCAAGAGTACGGTACATTTCTGCAGAATATCTCTGCATATTCATAACTGCCCAAGAGCCAGCAAAATTTGGAACATTACCTGCTGCATGCCAAGTTGACCCTGCAGTTAATTCATTTTTTTCCAACAAAACACAATCTTTCCACCCGGCTTTTGCTAGATGATAAAGCGCTGAAGTACCAACCACTCCACCACCAATAATAACCACTCTTGCAGTTGTTGGAAATTCTGACATTTTATAATCCTTTTTGTTCTTTTTATACTTTTTCAGTTTATGTATGTTGTTATTTAATAAATTGGTGGAGCAATCACCCAAATAACTATTGCATCTTCATTATTTGGATTAGCCCATTTAAATTGCTCACCACGAATTCTAAAACTATCACCTGAACCTAACTCAAAAATTTCATTCTCAATCCATAAATTAAGGTTCCCAGAAACAACGTAACCTACTTCTTGAGTAGGTCTTGTTACAAAATTCTCCAATTTAGCATTTGGCCTAAAAACAGACCGCAATACTTCAAAATCATCAGTTAAATCTGGTGAAAGTAATTCCTCTACTAAACCAATGTCACCACCACCAATTTTCCTTCTTGCAGATTTTCGAACTATTCTACCCACTTCATTAGCTTTTGCTTCAGAACTCCCAAAAAATAATGATAGTGGTACATTAAATATTTTAGCAAGTTGGCGTAGTTCATTAATTGTAGGGGATGAAATATCACGCTCCACTTGGCTTAACCATCCTACAGACCGTCCCATTTTTTCTGATAGGTCTGTTAAAGTAACACCACGTGACTTTCTTAATGCACGTAAATCAACACCAAGTGTACCCATGGTTTTGAGAAAATTAATAGACAAATCAGTTATTCCTATATGAAAATTTCTTTAATAATTTCACATAGGAATGATTCTATCAATACTTTTCACGACATTAGCTGTCGTTTTTAGAAAACATAAAAATAATTAAGTTAATTTCCAGTCTGACTGGTTGATGGGGTAATATGCTTCAACCGCTGCAGTTGCAATTACATGTGCAGTTTCATTCATTGGGTCAGCTATATTTTGACCTCCCCTAACTGCATTCACAGTAGCCACACCCCTTGGTAAAACCTTTGCAACCTCTTCACAGTCTACTTTTTCAGGTTCTTCAACGGCCACTGTCACTTTTACCTGCATTTTACTTGAATCAAGATTTAATGAATTAAAAATACTTAAAGTTGAATGCCTAAAAGCATCTTCGACGGCACGTTTTGAAGCTTTTGTATAGTCCATTCCATATAGATCATTTCCCGTTCCCATCTCTAAGATTAACCTACGCATGAGATCGCTCCATATCATATGAAACAATGACTGCAGCATTTGCAATAACAGTTAATCCACCCTCTGGTTTTTCAATATCTAAACCTCCAAAAACAACTTTAAATGAGCCACTACCATAAGGCAAAATATTTTCTAAATCTTTTAAATTTACTTCACTTGGTTTTTGAACTGCAATTTCTACATCAACAATCATAGCAGATTTTTCAAACCCAAATGCTTCGCTCATATTTAAAGAATTATGCCAAAGTGCATCTTTTAGTGCATTAGCAGCGGCTTTAGTATAATCTTTTCTGCGTAAGGATGTCCCCATACCAAACTCAACAGCAACTCTAGTCTTCGCCATTTTCTTATTCCTTTAAATTCATGATGTTTTTCGAGTAAATGTCCAATCATTATCATCTGATAATTCAGGGCGATAACTATAACCATCTATATTAAAGTCTTTTAGTTCATCTGAATTTTTTATGTTGTTCTGAATCATAAAGCGAGCCATTGAGCCTCGAGCTTTCTTTGCAAAAAAACCAATCATTTTGAGTGTACCATCACGTTCTTCTTTGAAACTTGGCGTAATAATTTTACTCTTCATATTTTTACCTGTTGCCTTAAAATATTCAGTTGATGCCAAATTGATAATTACACCATTTGAAATCAAATCCAATTCAGCTCCAATCCGATCACCCCAATAAGAATATAAAGAACTACCTAAATCTGTTTCAATTTTCCGCCCCATTTCCAATCTATACGGTTGAATACGGTCTAACGGACGCAAGACACCATATAAGCCTGATAATATTCTCAAATGATCTTGTGCGTAATCTAACTCTTGAGAAGACAAATTTCCTGCGTCCAACCCAGTATATGTATCACCTGCAAATGCGAGTGCTGCTTGCTTTGTTTTATATTCTTCAGGTTGATCCGAAAATGCTTGAAATCTCTTTTGATTTAGTACTGCAAGTTCTTCAGAAATCTTCATCATATTTTTTAAGTCAGAAACAGATAATGTCCTAGCGATTTTGGCTAAATAGTTAGCATCTTTTTGAAATTTCGGTGAACTGTCTTTGACATCTAAAACTTCATCAAAATTTAATTTCTTAGCTGGTGAAATAACAGAGAGCATTTTAATTTTTCCTTATATAGTAAAATAAACATAGCAGTCTTCATCAACTAGCCAAGTTTAATCTAATAATATTTTCAAAAAAGCCACTCCAAACCTCTCAGTTTTTTTATCACCTAGTAATCCTTTAAGAGCCTCCATATCACGAGGTTTAACCGCTGCAATTTTTGCTAAAACGCTTGCAGAACAGACCAAAGGTTTATCGTGCCCATAAGCACCATGCATTAATTCTAATTGCATAGCCTGCAATTGATCAAATATTTTTCCAGCTTCTTTACCTGCTAACCGGCGCCGTGAAGGGTGTAACTCTTGGAAATTGTTATTTATAACCTCTAAGAATGCTTTCCCATAACGCTCTAATTTTACAGCCCCTACGCCAGATAGCTTAGAGAATTCATCCAAGCTTGATGGTCTTGATCTTGCCATTTCCATGAGTACAGCGTCAGCAAAAACAACATATGCCGGAGCATTTAAAGCTTCAGCAAGAAATCTTCTTTTTGATTTTAAAGCCGAAAATAGGGTTTCATCTTCTTCAGCAACAAGTGATTTAACTTTTGTTTTCCTGACTTCTTTAATTATTGTGTCTTTACGCAATTCAATCTTTTGTTCATCTCGCAAAATAGGACGTGCCATTTCAGTCATCCTAAAAGCACCAAAACGCTCAATATCAGGCCTAATTAAATCATATCCCATCATCTGGCGGAAAACACCTTGCCATTCAGACTTAGAGTAATCTTCACCAATACTAAATGTTGGCAACTGCTCATGACCATTTTGCTTTATTTTATCAGTGAGCTTTCCTCGCAAAATATCAATTAGATAACCAGCGCCATACCTCTCCTCAGTTCTTAATATAGCTGAAAGCGCCATTCGAACATGTTTGGTGCCATCAAATAATATTGGTGGAGCATCACATAGATCACAATTATTACATGTTTCGATATCGTCACCAAAATATCTTAATAACACTCTGCGCCTACAGCGACGTGCTTCTGCAAGCCCTAGTAAGGCATTTAATCTACCATGATCAGCTTTTTTTCTGTCATTTGAGGCTAAGCCTTCATCAATTTGAGAACGACGTAATCTAATATCATCAGCACCATATAATGTCATGGTTTCTGCAGGCTCTCCATCACGACCGGCACGCCCAATTTCTTGATAATAACCTTCAATAGATTTTGGTAGATCCGCATGAATAACATATCGAATGTCCGGTTTATCTATTCCCATACCAAATGCAATGGTCGCTACGACTATTAAACCATCCTCAAGTTGAAAACGTCTTTCAGATATTCGACGATCTTCTGCGTCCATTCCTGCATGATAATGAAGCGCTTGATGACCAGATGATCTCAATGCTTGAGCTATTGTTTCACACTTTGCTCTAGATCCACAATAAATAATACCAGATTGACCTTTGCGCCTTTCGACAAAATCCAAAACTTGCTTTCTAGGTGAGGCTTTAACAGAAAAAGACATATGAATATTAGGTCGATCAAAGCCTTGAAGGAAAACCTCCGGATTATTTATATCAAATAAGCGATCCTTAATTTCATTTTGTGTTTCAGGATCTGCTGTTGCTGTGAAAGCTGCTAAGGGAACATTTAGTAGTTTTCTTAACTCACCAATCCGTAAATAGTCAGGGCGAAAATCATGCCCCCACTGCGACACGCAATGAGCCTCATCTACGGCAATAAAACTTATTGGAAGCTTAGAAAGCATTCTTTGCGTTCCAATATTAGCTAATCTTTCTGGTGCAATGTAAAGTAATTTTAAATTACCATTTTCCAAATCATTAAATACAGTTTCTGTCTCGTCATTAGTATTCCCACTTGTTAACGCACCCGCATTTACTCCAAGCGCTTTTAAAGCAGAAACTTGATCCCTCATCAAAGCGATTAATGGTGAAACAACCAGTACTATCCCCTTCAGGGTTAAGGCTGGCAATTGAAAGCATAATGATTTGCCACCACCTGTTGGCATTATAGCAAGCACATCTTTACCTGATATTATTGCATTTACTATTTCAGATTGACCATCACGATAATGATCATGACCAAAGACTGTTTTCAAAAGATCTTTTGGCATCTGGATCCTATTTGTAAAATTTAAAATACTAAATCACATAAAGAAAATTTAGGGACAAGTGTATTTAAACATTTTATGAAAAATTTATTTCTAAGCTTGTTTTTCTAAAATGTGGATCCAGGTATCACCATACTGTCTGCAATCTAAAATTGAGAATCCTATTGGCGCTTTTTTTTGTGAATTTTCTTCCCAGATGCAAACAACATCATCTGATAGCCAACCATTTTCCAACAAAACAGTTAAGGCTTTTTCCCCAAGGTTTTTTCCATAGGGTGGATCTAAGAAAATTAAATTATATTTTATTTCATCATTTTTTATGTACTTTGTTATATCACGCTTAGATAACTTCGCATATTTTTTTACACTTAAAATATCAATATTTTCACGAATTAAGGAACATGCCTTTGCTCCATCATCAATAAATAAAACACATGAAGCTCCTCGTGATAAAGCTTCAAATCCTAGAGCCCCAGTACCCGCAAAAGCATCTAATACAAATGCATCCTTAACTAAATCACCATACCCACCATTTATTAATAAATTAAAGATATTTTCTCGCACTCTATCTGCAGTTGGCCGTAATTGTGCCAAAACATCTCCCTTGCCAACACTAGCCAATATAGCCCCACGGTATTTTCCACCAATTATCCGCATTACAATAGAGATTTTAAATCAACGGCGATATCTTCTATTAAATCTTTACTGGGACTTCTCCCTGCTTCAATAAGACGTTTACCAATCATATATGCACGCGGATCATTCATTGCATCCACCGCAAGTAGTTGATGATCTTTGTAGTACCAAAAAGAAACACTTGTGGGTAATTTCCTTGTAACAACGTCATTAAATCCACTATTAAGACCTGCAATTTGTAGTTTTACATCAAACTGATCTGACCAAAACCATGGCTTTGCTACATATTCATTATTTATATGCATAATATTCTCAGCAACCAATTCTGCTTGCTCGATAGCATTGGGAACACTTTCCAAACGAATTCTAGTATCTTTGTAAGGAAATGATGCACAATCACCTGCCGCCCAAATTGATTTTACTGATGTGCTACCTTTGGAGTCTGTCTTGATACCATTATCAATTTCACACCCAGCGATTTCAGCTAACTTAGTCGATGGGGTAATCCCAATACCAGCAATTACAAAATCAACATCAATATTAGAGCCATCTGTTAATTCAACTCCCTCTACTCTATCATTTCCTATGAGTTGTTTTACACCAACATTTTCCAGAATATTTACACCATGATCTTTATGTAGAACACGAAAATAATCAGAGGTTTCAGAGCAAGCCACACGTTGAAGAATTCGCTCTCCCATTTCAACTAAAGTAACCTGAAGGCCTAGCTTAGATGCAACTGCAGCAGCTTCAAGACCAATATATCCACCACCTATTATTAAAACATGCCTTTTTTCTATAAACTCTGAAACTATACTATCAACATCTGATAAATTTCTAACAACGTAAACACCATTCAAATTTCCACCAAGTTTAGCTGGTAAATAATTTGGAATTGACCCTGTCGTAAAAACTAATTCATCATAATTAATAATTTCGTCACCAACTGATATTGTTTTCTCAGCAGAATTTACTGATGTCACCTCTATGTTTAGCCTTAGATTAATATTTTGATCTTTATAAAAACTTAATGGTCGTAAATATAACCTTTCAATATCCATTTCACCCAATAAATATTTTTTTGAAAGTGGAGGGCGTTGATATGGTGGGGCAGATTCACTTCCAATTAATGTTATTGTATCTTCAGACCCTAAATTTCTCAATTTTGACACAAATGAAAAACCTGCTTGGCCTGCACCTACCACCACAACGTGTTTCACTGGAAAGCCTCCATTTAAATAAATTTAATTAAATTTTATAAGTTATAGTATATTCACTGTTAATCAGAATTAACTTAGACGTATACATAAAATTTACTACCAGATATTATCTAAAAAGATATATATAAAAAAACACTTAAAAAGGATTAACTATGAAAATTTCCATTGGAGATAAACTTCCTGATGCAACATTTCAAAGCATGGGTGAAGATGGCCCATTAGCACATAACATGAAGGACTTAACTACAGGAAAAAAAATAGTCATCTTTGGACTTCCAGGAGCATACACGAATACATGTTCAACAGCACATATGCCAAGTTTTGTTAGGAATGCTGATAAAATTCGATCAAATGGTGTTGATGCAATTTATTGCTTGGCAGTCAATGATGTTCATGTAATGAGATCTTGGGCAAAAGACATGGGAGCTGACGTAGCACAGATTGGAATGCTATCTGATAGTGATGGCTCATATACAAAAGAAATAGGCTTTGATTTTACAGTCCCAGCGGTTGGATTTATTGGCCGTTCTCAGAGATATTCTATGATTGTTGAAGATGGTATAATCACTTCATTAAACGAAGAGATTGAAAGAACCACTTGCGATATTTCAGGTGGAGAAACAATACTTGATCAATTGTAGTTTTAATAAAGTATTATTTTAACTCTCACTATATAAGTCCATTTTTCTAGCAAGAGTTAAGTCTAATTTGGTTAAACCACCAACACTGTGCGTAGTAAGAGTTACTTCCACAGTGTTATAAACATTAGCCCATTCCGGATGGTGATCCATTTTTTCAGCAATTATAGCCACAGATGTCATCCAACTAAAAGCTTGAATAAACGATTTGAATTTAAATTTTTTAGAAATAGCATCTCTATTATCAACTATTTTCCAATCATTATTAAGTAAACTTAATAACTCATCATTTCGTTCTATTTGAGTTAATTTATTTGGCATTTAATCCTCCAAAACTTTACGGAATGGTCCATAATCTGTTAATATTTCAATATCATCACCTACTGCCTGTCTTTCTGCTACTAAATATTCTTCTACAGCATTTGCAAAACCACTATTTTCAAACCAGTGAAGCGAATAAGTTGGTGTAGGCAAATATCCACGGGCTAGTTTATGTTCTCCTTGCGCACCAGCTTCAACACGAGAAAGTTTATTCCTAATTGCAAAATCTATAGCTAAATAATAACATACCTCAAAATGTAAGCATGGATAAGTTTCTACACATCCCCAATATCGTCCAAAAAGCGTATCACGCCCAATAAAATTTAATGCTCCAGCAACCCATTTTTCATTTTTTTTACATAAAAAAAGGACAATATCATCGCGTAATTCTTTATGTGCATAATCAAAAAATTCTCTTGTTAAATAAGGTGTGCCCCATTTTCTATTACCTGTATCTATATAGAAATTCCAAAACGCTTCCCAGTGTTCAAGCTTTATTTCGTCCCCAGTAAATTGATGAAATGTTCCACCAAAGTTTGCAGCTATTCTTCGTTCTTTTCTTATATTTTTTCTTTTACGCGATGACAAATTTATCAGAAATTCATCAAAATTTTTATAATTTCTATTTTCCCAGTGAAACTGCTGACCAATTCTTTGTAATAAGCCTAGATCTTTTCCTAGCTTAAACTCTTCGGCAGAACAGAACGTTATATGAGCAGATGACCATTTTTGTTGGCTTACTATAATTTTCAAACCCTCCAAAAGAGCCGATTGGGCAATATCGTGATAACCTGAAATTGTGAGAAACCTTCGACCCGTTACTGGTGTAAATGGCACAGATATTTGTAATTTGGGGTAATATTTTCCTCCTGCATTCTCATAAGCATGTGCCCAATTGTGGTCAAAAATATATTCACCTTGAGAATGCCCTTTTGCAAAACTAGGCATTACACCAATTATTTTTTTATCGTACTTGGCTATAATATATTGGGGTACCCAACCTGTACCAGCTCCAACTGATTTACTGTCTTCAAGTCCTTTTAAAAATCTATACGATACAAATGGATCCTCAGGTTGCCTTCCATCATACCCATTAGAGGCGCAAGCATCCCAATCCTGTTCACCAATATCAGATATTTTTCCAACAACTGAAAGCTCTACCTGATTTTTATCAATCATTAGAATCCATCAGGTAAATAGTTTTCGAATGTCACAGAATCTGCAATCTTTCGAGCTTCAATATCTTCATTTTGTGTGCGCACAGTCCAACAAAGTATTGTTGCCCCTGCTTTTTTTAAACGGTCTACCTCATCAGATTTTAGATCCATATGATCATGTGATATGAATGTTGCTCCAGCAGTAAAATAATCAGATATTTTTGTTAACTTATCACATCGCAATTTAGAGATATTAGGCCATTCATCTTGTTTAAAAACTTCTGTTATAAGGCCACGTGGAATATTTGGTGAAAGCTTTGCACACTTTTCAATCATAAATGGGTTAAAAGACATGATCGCAACAGGCCCAGTATAATTTTTTAAAATTTTACATACTGCGCTTTCAAAGACAGATGGACTATCTCCTAATGTACCATCTTGATCTTTTAACTCTATTAAAACAGGTACTCGCCCAGCGATATAAGACATAAAAGCATCAAATCGAGGGATACCTTTTCGTCCACCTTTTAAGACAATTTTTTCTAGTTCAGAAGCAGGTCTATCCGAGATAAAACCAATTTCATTTGTCACTCGGTTTAATTTATAATCATGAAACACTACAGGTATCCCATCACGAGATAACTGAAGATCAATTTCAATTGCACAACCTCGCGATATTGCTTCTTCCAAACCCTCCCATGAATTTTCAGGAATGCCTGATTTGACATCATGCAATGTACGGTGAGCAATTGGCCCATTAATAAATGGAGCTAGTAAATTCATCTAATCTGAAAAACACCCTCAATTTCAACTGCAACACCTAGTGGCAAACTAGAAGAACCAACGGCAGCGCGAGCATGCTTTCCAGCCTCACCAAAAACTTCTACCATTAAATCAGATGCACCATTAATAACTTTGGGGTGATCAGTAAAATCAGCTGTACAATTTACAAAACCACCAAGCTTCACGACTTGGACTAATCTATCTAAATCCCCATCACACGCTGCCTTCAGTTGAGCAATCAAATTAATACCACAGCTTTTGGCTGCCAGTTGCCCCTGTTCAACTGAGAAATTTTCACCAAGTTTTCCATTTATTCTGCCATTTGCATCACCTGAAATTTGTCCAGAAATATAAACCATATCCCCAACAACAACATATGGAACATAATTTGCAGCAGGTGCTGGAGCATCTGGTAGAGATATACCCAGGCTTAATAACTTGTTTTCATAATTTTTTGACATATTAATTTCTCTTTTTGTTAAACTAAAAAGGTGAATATTCACTCATTTATACACAATAACAAATACAAAAATGAAGACATATTTTTAGTTTTTTTATTTATTATACCTATATGTCTCATTATGATGTAATTATCACATAACTCAATTTTATTTATTCTTTTATAACTTGAATTCTGGACTTGGTTTTTTAATTATGTAAATAAAATTTAAACAAATTTGGACTTAATAGTATGCAAAATAAACTCAAGAATTTAATAAATGCTTTTTTATTAATCTTGATAAGTTTTGTTATCTCGGCGTGTTCTCAATCAACTCCCAATGAATTTTACGATCCTCTTGAAAAAATAAATCGTAAAACTCATTCATTCAATAAATCACTTGATAAATTATTTTTACGCCCAGCAAGTAAAGTTTATGGTGTTGTAGTAAGTGATTTTGCTGATGCGTTAATCAATAATTTTACAAATAACCTTTCTGAACCATCGAATGCAGCAAATCATTTACTGCAGGGTAACTTAAAAAGCTCATCAAATTCAACAGCGCGGTTTTTAGTCAATACAACAATTGGTATTGGTGGAATTACTGATCCTGCAACAAGATTAGGTTTATCAGCAAAAGAGAGTGATTTTGGCAAGACACTTCATAGTTGGGGCTTTGATGAAGGTGCTTATATTGAATTACCATTTTATGCAGCCTCAACTGTTCGTGATACCACAGGCATTATTGTTGATTTTGTTATGGATCCTATTAATTCAATTATTCCAACAAAATACAGGCCACATACCCAAGGCGCCAAACTCATTGAGCTCGCAGGTGATCGAAACGAATATGGCGATATTATCGACAATATGCTTTATAGGAATGAGGATAGTTATGCCTCACAAAGGCTATATTATCTCCAAAGGCGTAGATTCGATTTGAATAACAACAAAATATCTGACGACGATTTAGGTAATCCTTATGAAGACGAATAATAAAACTAGAAGATTTGTCATGATGAGCTTTTTAGGGATTGCGGGATTATATGCATCTCCAGTTTTTGCTTTTAAAAAATCAGACGCAGAGAAACTTATAAAAAATTTAACAAATGATGTATTAGGCGCAGTGAATGAACAAAAATCAGAAGATATAATGTTTTCTAGGTTTGAAGAAATTTTTTCAAAATATGCTGATGTTCCATTAATTGCTAGAAAAGCATTAGGACCTACATGGCGCGGTGCATCTAAAGCACAAAGGTCAGCGTATGTATCTGCTTTCAGAGGTTATATGGCACGGTATTATGGTAAACGTTTTGAAGAATTTTTAGGTTCAGAGATAATTGTTTCCAATTCACGTAAAACTTCAGGTGGTTTTCTTGTGGGCAGCAATATTATTCTAAAAGATGGCTCTAGTTACCAAGCCCAGTGGCATGTAATTGACGCGAGAGGTAAATATTTAATGTATAATTTATTTCTAGAAGGTGTGAGTGTTCTGTCTGATGTTCGCGTTCAGATTGGCTCTATGCTTGATAAAAGAGCGGGTTCCATAGATAGATTAATCGAGCATTTAAATTCAAAATCATAATTAATAAAATTTCATTTAATTAAATAAATCTTTCAACCTTGATATGAAATCATTGTTTGAATCTTCTTTGCGTTTATTGCCAATACCTCCAAAGATTCGATTAATAAATTCAATTCCATTATTTGAATTCAAATCATTGGCTAATTTTTTTTCATTAAAGATTATTTGTTTTTCTGGGATGTTTTCATTTATTCTAAGCATGACTTCACGCCATATATCAGCTGGCATGCCACTTCCTGTTACGCCTGTTAACTTACGATTATCATCATATCCCATCCAAACTCCCACAACAAAATCAGAAGTGAAGCCAATAAACCAAGCATCCCTTGCACCTTGTGTTGTTCCAGTTTTTCCAGCTGCCTGGCGATCACCTAAGTCTGCTCTAGATCCTGTACCTGATTTAATGACTTCTTTCATCATGAATGTTAGTTGATTTGCAGCATTCTCGTTAATAACACGCAATGAATTATTAGGGTCATGCTTTAATAAACTCTCATTATCTCCCTGAATTGTGATACTGGTTAAACCATAAGGTATTGATGACATACCTTTGTTTAAAATACCCGCATATGCACCAGTCATTTCTAATAAGGTACTTTCACCAGTCCCAAGCGCCATCGATGGCACTAAAGGTACATAAGACTTGATGCCAAAATCATTTGCTATTGCTTTCACACGAGATCTACCAATTTCTTCACTTACTTTTATAGCAACCGTGTTCGTTGATTTTGCTAGAGCTTCAGTAAGAGAGACCTTCCCATCAAAAGTTCGGCTATAATTTTGAGGCTCATAAAATCCATCTCGAGTTTCTATAGAAATCGGCTCGTCAACTAAAATACTATTATATTGATATCCATTTTCTAATGCAGCGGCATAAACCATTGGCTTAAAGGCTGAACCAGTTTGCCTTAAAGCCTGTGTTGCTCGATTAAAAGATCCTGCAAGCCCAGTTTTTCTACCACCGATCATAGCTCGTACTGCCCCATCTGGTGACATCACTATAACGCCTGCTTGAACTTCTGAACCAGGCTTTAACTTCTGAAATACAACATCTAATGCCTGCTCGGTCAAAAACTGTATATCTTTATCAAAAGTTGTTTCAATTATTACATCTGCATTTGCATCTTTAATGATAAATTCTGGCGCAGTTCCAAGTACCCAGTCAGCAAAATATTCACCGGCTCGCTCTACGGCAGTTTGAGATAGCATTGCTGGGTTATTTTTAGCAATGATTGCTTGGGCATCCGTTAAGTAACCTTGATCTTTCATGAGGCCGACAATTAAATTTCCCCGCGATTGAGCGCGACTTAAGTTTCGAATTGGGTTAGCAGCAGATGGTGCTTTCAATAAGCCCGCCAACATTGCAGCTTCTGCTGGATTAACATCTCTTGCTGATTTGCTAAAATACCTTTGGCTCGCAGCTTCAAAGCCATAGGCTCCAGACCCAAGAAATGCGCGATTAAGATAAATACTAAAAATTTCATCTTTAGTATACTTCAATTCCATGGCCATAGACATTGGCACTTCTTTAATCTTTCGTTCAAAATTACCTTTTTTCTCAAAATATATTCGTTTAGCCAATTGTTGTGTAATAGTTGAGCCACCATTACCTTGCCAAGGCTTTCGACCTTCACGAATATTTATACGGATTGCTCCCAATATTCCCCTAGGACTTATTCCCCAATGTGAATAAAATCTTTTATCCTCAGTAGCTATTATTGCGTCTTTTAAATAAGGTGAAACTGTTGAAGACGAAACCTTTCCACCAAATTGATCACCTCGCCACGCAAAAACCTCACCTTTTGCATCAAGCATAGTGACAGAGCCTTTCTGCCTATCATCCATTAAAGTTTTAGCATCAGGCAGAATGCTAAAATAATAAAGAATTGATGAACCTAGAATTACAATCATTACAATTGAAACTCTAAGAAATACCCAAATGAATATCTTGAATATAAAATTGAAAATCGTACTTATAATATTATCTATAAAATTTTTTATTCTAGCTGTGATACTGTTATGTTTATTTTTTATGTTTTTATTATTAGCTGAACCAGATTTCTTTTTTTGTTTTTGAGCGTTGCGATTAGGAGCAACTAATGGACTGCGTTTGTTTGGTTTTTTAACCATATCTGATTCTGACCTTTGCAGTTTTAATCAATAAGATAACCATATTTCATTTATTTGTAGAGCTTAAGTTAGTTTATTAACATATAATATATGCTTAATTATTAATCATATTTTTATCATTGATTAAATTATATGCAATAATGCTGTATTTATATATTAAATATCCTTCATTTCTTGAGCATCAGGCTTTTTATGTCTTTTTTCGAGCAAGTACACACAAAACGTGTGCTCAAAGCGAGGAAAATATGAAATTAATTATTGCAACCATCAAACCATTCAAACTTGAGGAAGTACGCATTGCGCTTACAGAATCAGGAGTTACGGGAATGATGGTAACTGAAATAAAGGGTTATGGTGCACAATCAGGCCATACTGAAATATATCGTGGCGCAGAATATGCTGTAAATTTTGTTCCAAAAATCAGATTGGACATTGTCGTATCTGACGATGAAGCTGATGGCGTAATATCCACAATTGAAAATACTGCAAAAACTGGAAAAATCGGTGACGGAAAGATCTTTGTCTTAGACGTAGATCAAGCTGTTCGCGTTAGAACCGGTGAAACAGGCGACGATGCTGTTTAAATGATAATCAAAGGAAATTATAATGAAACTTAAAACACTTATTCCAGCATTTGGTGCATTTATGATTGCTTCATCTGCACAAGCACAAGAAACTGCGGTCGCCGTTCCTACAGACACAGTTTTTATTCTCAACTCTCTTCTATTTCTAATTGGAGGCTTTTTAGTATTTTGGATGGCAGCCGGTTTTTCAATGTTAGAAGCTGGCCTCGTTCGCTCTAAAAACGTAACAATGCAACTTACAAAAAATATGGGATTGTTTGGTTTTGCCTGCTTAGCCTATTATTTCGTGGGTTATAATCTTATGTATCCATTAGGCACTTGGGCAACTGAGGGTGTTATTTCAGGCATTTGGGGTCCTGCAGTACTTGAAGCTGTAGGTGTGGATGCTGCCGGGGCAGACGATTACTCTTATGCTTCAACCGGTTCCGATTTTTTCTTCCAGTTAATGTTTTGTGCTGCAACTGCATCGATAGTTTCTGGTGCTTTAGCTGAACGTATCAAGCTTTGGCCGTTCTTAGTTTTTACAGTCCTACTCACAGGATTTATTTACCCGTTACAAGCATCATGGAAATGGGGCGGTGGCTTCTTAGATGCAATGGGCTTTTTAGACTTTGCTGGATCAACTGTTGTACACTCTGTTGGTGGCTGGGCTGCTTTAGCAGGGGCGTTGATACTGGGTCCAAGAATTGGAAAATATACTAAAGATGGTAAAACTGTTCCATTCATGGCCTCAAACCTTCCACTCGCAACACTTGGGACATTCATCCTTTGGATGGGTTGGTTTGGCTTCAACGGTGGGTCTCAATTAGCAATGGGATCAATTGGTGATGTAGCTGACGTTTCTAGAATTTTTGCAAATACCAATGCGGCAGCGGCTGCAGGATCTATTGCTGCTCTAATTCTCACACAAATCTTATATAAGAAACCAGACCTAACTATGGTTTTAAATGGCGCACTTGCCGGATTGGTCGCAATTACAGCAGAACCATTAACTCCAACACTTGGATCAGCAGCTATTATTGGCGCAATTGGCGGGGTAATTGTTGTATTTGGAGTTCCACTCTTAGATAAATTAAAAATAGATGACGTTGTGGGTGCTATTCCAGTTCACTTATTTGCTGGTATATGGGGAACCATAGCAGTTGTGTTTACCAATAGTGATGCCTCACTTTCAACACAGCTTTATTCAATAATTGTTGTTGGATTATTTACCTTCATTGCATCAGGTGTTCTTTGGTATGTTATAAAATCAGTATCTGGGATCCGTGTAAGTGAGGAAGATGAAATTACTGGATTAGATATCTCTGAGCTTGGTATGCCAGCTTACGATATTGTAAAATAACCTCCCCCCTAGATTTCTTATCTAGATTTAAAACTGGCCCTTGGGCCAGTTTTTTATTGCTTTTAATTTCATTTTGTAATCACTGGTTTTAAGAGGAGCACAAAATGAAAAATTTAGAGAACTTAAATGAGCGTATTGATTTAGCTGCAGCATTCAGATGGACTGCTAGATTGAATATGCATGAAGCAGTTGCAAATCATTTCTCGTTGGCAATAAATGATAGTGGGACAAGATTTTTAATGAACCCAAATCAGGTACATTTTTCAAAAATTAAAGCCAGTGATTTATTGGTCATTGATGCAAACGATCGCTCAACTCTTGAAGGGCCCAATGCGCCCGACATTACCGCGTGGGGCTTGCATGGAGCCATTCACCGCCACTGCCCTCACGCAAGATGCGTAATGCATGTTCATCCAATTTTTTCAACAGTTTTAGCAAGTTTGGCAGATAGTCGATTGCAACCTATCGACCAAAATACTGCAACATTCTTTAACCGTTATGTCATTGATGAAAGTTATGGTGGATTGGCGCTAGAAGAAGAAGGGGAACGTTGCGCTCAATTACTTCAAGATCCTAAAAAAACTGTAATGATTATGGGAAATCATGGGGTCATGGTTATAGGTAAATCAGTTGCTGAAACATTTAACCGAATGTATTATTTTGAACGCGCTGCTGAAACATACATAAGAGCTTTGCAAACTGGACAAAAACTTCGAATATTATCAGACAGTATTGCAGAAAAAACAGCTGCAGAAGTTGATCAATATCCTGAACAATCTGATAAGCATTTATCTGAATTAAAAGAAATTCTTGATTCTGAGCATTCCGATTACTCTTATTAAACCTTACCTAATTTCCATCTAGGGATGACCATTTATGCAGCAAAGTGAAAATATCCGAGGCGCAATATATATGTGCCTTTCTATGATAGGCTTTGTTTTTAATGATGCAGTCATAAAATATGCATCAACAGATATTGGTATGTACCAATCTATTTTTATTCGGGGATGTTTTGCAGTTATTATCATAGGTGCCGCTTGCATCCATAGTGGGGTTTTTAAAAAAATCCCAAATAAATCAGATCATAAACTTATTTTTTGGCGGACCGTGGCGGAAATATTTGCCACAATTACATTTCTCACTGCACTATTTTATCTTCCAATTGCAAATATTACTGCAATTCTACAGGCGCTTCCCTTAACCGTAACCCTTGCCGCTAGCTGGTTCTTGGGCGAAAAAATTGGTTGGAAGAGAGGGTTAGCAATTTTAGTTGGCTTTTTTGGTGTTCTTCTTATCATTCAGCCTGGAACTGATGAATTCAATATCTATTCAATTCTTGGGATTGTGTGTGTAGCATTTGTTACACTTCGTGACTTAGTTGTTCGCAAATTTAACAGAAATATATCAACCTTATATGTTGCATTTATCACTGCAGCTGCAATCGCATTAATTGGTGGAGTATTAACTTTTATTTACGAAGGTTGGACACCTATGAAGCTCAGTGAAATCACCTTATTATTCATAGCCAGCTGTTTGATATTTATGGGTTACTATTTTGCAATATCAGCAATGCGAAATGGTCAAGTCAGTTTTGTATCACCATTTAGATATACAATCATGATCTGGGCAATCTTACTTGGATATTTCGTCTGGGGGGATATTCCGAATAATTTAACATTACTTGGAATATCCATTGTTATTGGAATGGGTATCTTCACTTTTTGGCGTGAAGCACGAACACAAAAAAAATAACTTGTGTATTTACTTAAAAATCAAGGTTTTCAACTGACAGCGCATTTTGCTGAATAAACTCACGACGTGGTTCAACAACGTCACCCATGAGCTTCGTAAATAAATCATCAGCATCTGCTAAATCATCAACTTTGACTTGTAAAAATATCCTTGCCTCAGGATCCAAAGTGGTTTCCCACAATTGACCTGGGTTCATTTCGCCCAAACCCTTATATCGCTGTAGACTTAGGCCTTTTTCACCCTCAGAATTCACAATATTTAATAAATCAGAAGGTGCATTAATCGCAGTGGTTTTTTCTTTTCGTGTGAATTTTGATGTTTGTGAATAAACTTCTTGAAGGCTATTTGTCATGCTCGACAATTTACGAGCTTCATTTGATTTCAAGCATTTTCCATCTAAAGTTTGAACCTCTTCAACACCGCGTAAAATACGACTAAATCTTAATCCATCATCTTGTGTTGGCCGCCCTGACCAGCCACGCTCATATTCTGTTGAAACAAGATCTAAACGCGTCGCAACTGCATCAGCAGCAGATTGAGGGTCAGAGAGTGTTTGTTCAATATTTAAGGCGCCAGCAATAGCAGCTTGCTCTAATATGTGGTGACTGTAATGAGTTGGAAAAGCATTTAATATGGTTCTAGATTGCCGTGCTTCCTCAATAACACGGGCCAAATCAGGCCCTGCCATTGCTGAGCCATCTCCTAGTGTTAGAGTGGCTCCTTCAATACCCTGTTCTGCTAAGAAATCTTCTAGTGAAACTTGATCCTTGAGATAAACTTCAGATTTTCCACGTGCGACTTTGTAAAGCGGTGGTTGAGCAATGTATAAATAACCACCTTCAATAAGTTCTGGCATCTGCCTAAAAAAGAAAGTTAATAATAGAGTTCTAATATGTGCACCATCTACATCGGCATCAGTCATAATAACGATTTTATGATATCTTAATTTACTTATATCAAATTCGTCACGCCCAATTCCTGTACCCAATGCTGTAATCAGATTTGTTATTTGTTCCGAAGTTAACATCTTATCAAATCGAGCACGTTCAATATTTAATATTTTACCCCTCAAAGGTAAAACTGCTTGATTCTCACGAGAGCGCCCTTGTTTAGCAGATCCACCAGCAGAATCGCCCTCCACGATGAAAAGTTCAGACAGAGCAGGATCTTTTTCCTGACAATCTGCTAATTTACCAGGTAGCGAAGTTCCACCAAAAGCAGTTTTACGTCTTGTTAATTCACGTGCTTTTCTTGCAGCCTCACGTGCCAATGCCGCTTCAACGATCTTTGTAACAATTTCTTTTGCATGAGCCGGGTTTTCTTCAAACCATTCAGATAGTTTCTCATTCATTAAACTTTCAACAACCGGGCGAACTTCTGAAGAAACTAATTTATCTTTAGTTTGCGAGCTAAATTTTGGATCAGGAACTTTTACTGATAAAACACAAGTCAATCCTTCACGTGCATCATCACCTGTGAAAGATACCTTCTCTTTTTTTGCTATACCTGAGGAGGCTGCATAATTATTTATTGTCCTCGTCAATGCACCACGAAAGCCCGCTATGTGCGTTCCACCGTCGCGTTGAGGAATATTATTGGTAAATGGCAATACATTTTCATGATAACTGTCATTCCACCACATGGCACATTCAACAGTTATATCATCTTTTTCACCTATTATATAAATAGGATCTTCTATAACTGCTGATTTAGATCTATCTAAAAATTTAACAAATTCCTTAACTCCGCCATCATAGAATAGAGTTGTCTCTAAGTGTTCCGTTGGGCGTTCATCACGTAATATTATTTTTACACCTGAATTGAGAAAAGCTAATTCTCTTAGTCGATTTTCCAGAGTTTTGAATACATATTCTCTGTTTGAAAACGTCTCTGTCGACGCCATAAACCTTACTTCAGTTCCAGTTTCTCCATTTGCATCACCTATAACTTCTAGATGCTTAACCGTATCTCCGTGTTCAAAACGAGCTATATGAATTTTTTCGTCTCGCCAAATTTTCAACTCGAGCCAATCCGAAAGCGCATTAACTACTGAAACACCAACACCGTGGAGCCCCCCCGACACTTTGTAGGAATTACTGTCAAATTTACCACCAGCATGGAGTTGTGTCATGATAACTTCAGCAGCTGAAACACCTTCTTCTTCGTGAATGCCCACAGGTACTCCACGGCCATTATCGCGTACAGAAACACTTTCGTCAGCATGTATTGTTACTGATACAAAATCAGCATGCTTAGCTAAAGCTTCATCAATTCCGTTGTCCACCACTTCATAAACCATATGATGCAATCCAGAACCATCATCAGTATCACCAATATACATACCTGGCCGCTTTCTAACAGCCTCTAAGCCCTTGAGAACCTTAATAGAATCTGCGCCATATTCTTCTGAATTGATTTGCTCGTCTGACATCTTAATGAATCCTATAATTATATACTAAATATAGATGATTTCAGGGTGATTGTCACGCATAAGGCACAATATTTTGAGTTATAAAATAGTAATACATAAACCAACAATAATTAACGCAATTCCAGAAAATATATTCATTTTTAATATGGCAGATGATGACAAAAGATATTTTTTTATTTTTCCAAGAGTGCCTGCAAGTATCAAATTTCCAACCATGGGAACAAATGCCGATAGGCAACAAATAAACAATATATCTAAGAAATTAATTGTATTAAAATCAAAAAAATTAGGTAAAAGCGTCATATAAAATAAACTTGCTTTTGGATTTGCCAAGACTGCAGAAAATCCAGCTATGAATCCCGCCCAGTGTCCTGGTTTTGTTAAATGAGAGTTTTCAGAAAAAATCTTCTTTGAATTTATTATCAAAAGAAGGCCCATGATAATCAAAATTATTGATGCTAAATATCGAAAAATAATCAAAATATCTGCATAAAGTGAAATTAAATAAGATAGGCCAAGCAAAGCAACCAAAGGCCAGAGTAGATCCCCAAGAGCCACACCAAATATTAACGGAACAGACGATCTAAATCCCCCTGAAATTGATCGAGCTAAAATCGCAACCCACACAGGACCTGGTGTTAACCAAAGAATCGCAAGCGCAATGGAATAAAGAAAAGCTTGGGATAATGTGATTGTCATCATTTTAGAACAGAAACATTCAATGTTTCACGTACTTCTAAAAATTCAGCCCGTTTACCATAATAATCAAATAGCTCTTTACCGGTACCCGTCATCCAAGCTTGCGCTCCAAGTGACAATATTTCTTCATACAATGCATTTTGTCGTTCTATATCAAGATGCGCCGAGACTTCATCTAATAACAAGATTGGTGCAGAACCAAAATCCTGCGATAAAGCGCGTCCATTTGCTAATATTAAGCTCACTAAAAGTGCCTTTTGCTCACCCGTTGAACATAACTTTGCAGGTGTTTCTTTCGCAGAATAAATGGCAGTTAAATCGTCTCTATGGGGTCCAATTAAAGTTCTACCCGCAAATAAATCTGCCCTTCTATTATCTGCAAAAGCACCTTTTAAGTCATCAATAATAATTGATTCATTATTAGCACCAACCAAACCTAATTGTGCTGTGGGAAAGCTCGTTTGAGCATTTGTTTGTGCCTGCATAATTCTATCAATTGTGTACAATCGATTTTTTTCTATTTTTCCCCCAGACTCGGCCATTTGACTTTCTACAGCTGAATACCAAGCAGGATCATCAATGCCTTCTTTAAGCATCTTGTTGCGTTCACGCATAGCTCTTTCATAATCTAATGTATATTGCGCATGAGAGGGTTCAAAACTCATTGCTAGGCGGTCAAGAAAGCGTCTTCGACCTTCAGCTCCATCAACCCAAAGGCGATCCATCACTGGGACAAGCCAAACAATTCTAGCAATACGACCTAACGCCGTTTGAGTAGCTGCTTTACCATCAATTCTTACACTTCTTGATCCATCACCAGTATAATTTGTTTCAATTTCATGAATCTGGCCTAAAGATTGTAAGGTTGCAGAAATTTTCCACCCAATTCCTTCAGGTTTACGCTCCATCTCATCCACACGCGAGCGACGTAGTCCTCTTCCAGGCGACAATAAAGATAGAGCTTCTAATATGTTAGTTTTGCCTGCCCCGTTGGAGCCAAACAATGCTACAGGACACCCAGATGTTGAAATTTCTACATTCTTATAAGAACGAAAATGAGAGATTTTTAAATTTGTTACAGCAATGCGAGACACATGCTAAACCCGCATAGGCATAACAACATATACTGCGCTTTCATCATTCCCTTCACGCATCAAAGTTGGGTCACCCGAAGAGTTGAACATAAACACTGCATTTTCTCGATCTACTTGTCCTGCAATTTCTAACAAATATTTTGCGTTAAACCCTATTTCTAAGCGTTCATCAGCATATGCCACAACCAATTCTTCTTCTGCTGCACCACTATCAGGCGCGTTCACAGAGAGAACCAATCTATCATCCTCCAAGGTAAGCTTTACAGCCCTTGATCGTTCTGATGAAACTGTTGAAACTCGGTCAACAGCTTGTGCAAATTCAGCTGCATCAACTTCTAATCGACGCGTATTCCCTTGAGGAATTACACGAGTATAATCTGGAAATGATCCATCGATTACTTTTGAAGTTAGGATTATTTCTGGCGTTGCAAATCTAATTTTTGTTTCTGAAACAGAAACAGCGATTTTCATTTCATCATCATCTAAAAGTTTACGTAGCTCACCAACGGTTTTTCTTGGAACAATCACACCTGGAAGCGTTTCTGCACCCTCTGGAAGTTGTGTATCAATACGCGCTAAGCGGTGGCCATCCGTTGCAACGCATCGCAAAAC
>FZLS01000120.1 GCA_900197625.1 Rhodobacteraceae bacterium Water-Bin34
CGTGGTGGAGATCGAGGTGGCTTCAAAGGAGGCGACCGTGGAGGAGATCGAGGTGGATTCAAGGGAAGCGACCGCGGGCCAAAACGTGATTTTGACAAAAAAGATAAGCCATTTTTTAGAAAAGGGTAATTACTTTTATATCAACTTTTAAATGAATTTTCAGTTACCAAAATAGTATTTCTATAAATTTATAAAATTAAAATCTATGGTATCTTTTTGTTAAAAGAAGCCATAGATTAAAATAAAAAACAACTAATTTAATCTTCTTGCGGTAGAATTCTTAAATTAAGCTCACGTAATTGTTCGTTTGACGCTTCAGATGGCCCGCCCAACATTAGATCTTCGGCTTTTTGATTCATTGGGAACATAATGACTTGTCTAATGTTATCCTCGTTAGCCAATAACATAACAATTCTGTCTATACCAGCTGCACATCCTCCATGTGGCGGAGCGCCGTATGTAAACGCGTTAACCATACCCCCAAAACGTTTATTCACTTCTTCATTTGGGTAGCCTGCTATTTCAAATGCCTTATACATAATTTCCGGTTTATGATTTCTAATTGCTCCAGAAATTAGTTCATAACCATTACATGCTAGATCATATTGGTAACCTAAAATTGTTTCAGGATCTTTTGCATCTAAAGCTGCCATGCCTCCCTGAGGCATAGAGAATGGATTATGGCTAAAATCTATTTCTCCAGTTTCAGGATCTTTTTCATACATTGGGAAGTCAACTATCCAAGCAAACTCAAAACTTTCTTGATTAGTAATTTGTAATTCTTCACCAATTACTGTTCTTGCTCGACCTGCTACTCCTTCAAATGCTTTAGGTTTTCCTGCTAAGAAAAATGCTGCATCTCCAATATCTAATCCCAATTGTTTTCTTATTGCTTCGGTCCGTTCTGGTCCAATATTTTTTGCTAATGGTCCAGCAGCTTCTAATCCATCACCTTGGTCACGCCAAAATATATAACCCATACCGGGTAAGCCTTCTTGTTGAGCAAACTTATTCATGCGATCACAGAATTTACGTGATCCACCTTTAGGTGCAGGTATTGCTCTAACTTCTGTACCTTCATTTTCAAGTAACTTAGCAAAAATAGCAAATCCTGAGTCTTTAAAATGTTCTGAAACAATCTGCATTTTTATTGGGTTTCGCAAATCTGGTTTATCTGTTCCATACCACAAGGCGGAGTCTTTATATGAAATTTGAGGCCAGTTTTTTGATATAGAGCGTCCACCACCAAATTCTTCAAATATACCTTTCAATACAGGTTCAATCGTATTGAATACATCTTGCTGTTCAACAAAAGACATCTCTAAATCTAATTGATAAAAGTCAGTTGGTGAACGGTCAGCTCTTGGGTCTTCGTCTCTAAAACATGGTGCGATTTGAAAATATTTATCAAATCCTGCTACCATTATCATTTGCTTAAATTGCTGTGGAGCTTGGGGAAGTGCATAAAACTTACCGGGGTGTAACCGTGATGGAACTAAAAAATCACGTGCTCCTTCAGGTGAGGACGCTGTAATAATTGGTGTTTGAAATTCATTAAAGCCCTGTGTATCCATCCGATTGCGGATTGATTTTATAACATTTGATCTCAAAATAATATTATTATGTAGTGTTTCTCTGCGTAAATCTAAAAATCTATATTTAAGACGTGTTTCTTCTGGAAAATCAGGTTCATCAAAAATTTGCAAGGGCAGTTCTTCAGAAGCGCCTAATACTTCCATATCATTTATGAAAATTTCCACTTCACCAGTTGGTAACTTTTTATTCACCAGTTCTGGCGCACGCGCCTTAACCACACCATCAACTCTAATACACCATTCAGATCTAACCTTTTCAAGATCTTTAAAAACTGGGCTATCAGGATCAGCTAAAACTTGCGTTACTCCATAGTGATCTCGTAAATCAATAAAAAGTATTCCACCGTGATCTCGAACACGATGGACCCAACCTGAAAGGCGAACTGATTGCCCTACGTGATTGGCATTTAGATCAGAACATTTGTGTGTTCGAAAAGCTTGCATCTTAATCATCCTTTAGGATTAATATTTAGCATTTGATACATTGTATTGGGCATCAAATGTCAATAGACGATGACAATTTGTTAATAAATTCTGTTTTATAATTCACATTACAATTAAAAAAAGAATTTCCATGCTCTTATTAAAGAATTTAGTAATACATTTTAAAACGAATATTGAAAAAATGATTTATTGAAGAATAATCTTTTATGTTATGCAAATGATTTTATTTTATAATTATTTTTTTCCAAAATACTTCTAATATTTCCAGACATTTCTATAGCATGTGGATTATCCCCATGAATACATATGGAATGAGCATTCATTTTTATAAAATTACCACATACTGTTGGCATTTCACCTGTATTTAAAAAATGTAATAATCGTTTTATAGCATATTTTGTATCTGTAATTATAGCTCCTTTGTCACCTCTTGGTACTAAAGTGCCATTTTTATTATATCCTCGGTCTGCAAATATTTCACTAAACGTTTTTAGACCAGCATTTATTCCTGCAGTTTCAAGTTTAGTACCTGAAACAGCAAGCAAAGAGAGCTCCGGAAAAGAAAGTTTTATTGCACGAGCGATAGCTTCAGAAACATGCATATTTTCGGTTGCCCAATTATTAAGTGCACCATGTGGCTTTACATAATGGATCCTAGTATTAGCCAAGCTTGCTACACCAACTAATGCCCCAACTTGAGATGCTATTAATTGCTCTATTTCTTGCATTTCTAATAGTATTTTACGGCGTCCAAAACCTTGTTTATCATCGAAGCCAGGATGAGCTCCAATAATTACACCTTTATCAGATGCTATCTTGATTGTTTCATACATTACTGCTGCATCACCTGCATGACCACCACATGCGATATTAGCACTGCTAACAATATCAAGAATTTTTTCATCTTCGCCCATTTTCCATGGGCCGAAACTTTCGCCTAAATCAGCGTTTATATCAATCAGCTTCATTCTAAAATCCTACTAAGAATATTCACATGCTAAATTTAAAATTATAATTTACAAGTTTGTTTATTTATATAAGCATTCGTTAAAATCATAAAACTTTCTACAAAGAAAGTAACCTATATTTCATATTAATGAGTATTTTAAACTATGACCAAACATTTTGATTATATTATAATAGGTGCTGGTTCCGCTGGTTGTATACTTGCAAATAAATTAAGTGAAAATTTAAAGAATAACGTTTTACTCTTGGAAGCAGGTGGATCTGACCAAAGGTTTTGGATAAAAACACCTCTTGGCTATGCATTTACCTATAATGATCCCAAAGTTAATTGGCGGTACAATACGGAGCCAGACAAAAACCTTTATGAGAGGACAGCATATTGGCCTCGTGGTAAGGTAATTGGAGGTTCAAGCTCAATTAATGCAATGGCTTACTTTAGAGGTTTGGAAAATGATTTTACAGATTGGGAAAATGCTGGTGCGAAAAATTGGGGCTGGGACAATGTTTTAAAAACATATCAAGCAATTGAAAAACATGTATCAAAAAAAGAAATCGTTGGTGATGGCCCAATACAAATTAGTGACCTAAGTGAGCATATGCATCCATTCACAAAAAACTTCATGTCTGCAGCCAAAGAACTAAACTGGCCTACTCCAAAAAACACGCCCATTGCCACCGAAGGACTTGGTTATGTTCATAATACCACAAAAAATGGTAAGCGATTTTCGTCTGCTGATGCTTTTTTGCATCCCATCAAAAACAGAAAAAATTTACATATAATTAAGAATGCCACAGTTGAAAAAATAATTATAGAAAATTTACAAGCCAAAGGAGTAATTTACAAAGTAAACAATATTAAAAAATATGCAGATGCAAACAAAGAAATCATCTTATCTGCTGGTGCAATTGGTTCACCTCAAATACTTCAATTATCAGGTGTTGGGCCAAAAGAAATATTAAAGAAATCTGATGTAAAATTAATTCACCATTCTCCAGAAGTTGGCCAAGGATTACAGGATCATCTAGCTATTACAAAGTATTTTTCAACACATGAACGCACTCTGAATGCTGAAATTGGAAATATATTTGGTAAAATTATTGCAGGCTTTAAATACATAATAAATAAATCAGGACCTTTAAGTATTCCTGTAAATCAAACTAGCGGATTTGTGCGAAGTGAAACTAAATCTACTGTTCCTGACATACAAATTTATGCAAACCCAATTGCATATTCAACAGATAATTCTGGGAAAACTTATGTAGATAAAAAATCAGGTTTTTTAATTTCGGCACAACCTACAAGACCAACAAGTAGAGGTTCAATAAATATTCAATCGCCTGATATAAATATTCCACCATTAATTAATGCAAATTCACTCGATACTAAAGATGATCAATTAATGGCAATCAAAGCTGGGAAAATTATTCAACAAATATCTAATACAAATGTTATAAAGTCAGTCACCACAAAAGCTTTTGACACAAATTTTATAAACTTTAATGATAATGATTTATTAAATAATTTTTGTGAATATGCATCTACTGTCTACCATCCATGTTGTACATGTAGGATGGGAAATTCAATCAACGACTCTGTAATCAATCATAGATTGCAAATTCATGGACTGAAAAATATACGAGTTGTTGATGCATCTTCATTTCCCAACATAACATCTGGCAATATTAATGCTCCTACTATGATGTTAGCATATCGAGCATCAGAGATGATTTTGGAAGATAACATTTAAGAAAAATATTTACACAAGACTAATAGATTAATGCGCAAAAGGATTTACAAAACATAGCATAGTGCTACATTTTTTCCATGAGTGGTAAACTAAACATAGTCAAACTAAGTGTTGGGTCGGAAAACATAGCAATGCTTAAAGAGTGGCAGCAAGCAAGACGTGAGCAGTTGAAAATTAAATACTCTTTACACATAACTAGAATGTGGCCCAAAAGAGAGAAAGAATTACTTGACGGTGGCTCAATTTACTGGGTCATAAAAGGTGCGATACAGCTTCGCCAACATTTGATAGGTTTTGATGAAATTATAGGAGCTGATGGCATAAGAAGATGTGGTTTCAAACTTGATCCTGAACTTATACCAACAACAAAAGCACTTCGGCGCCCATTTCAAGGTTGGCGTTATTTGAAATCAGAAGACTCTCCGTCTGATCTATCCACGAACCGAGAAGCTGATGATGATTTACCGGAAGAAATGCAACAAACTTTGGCTAGGCTTGGTGTGCTTTAATATTCCCTAAGTAGTTAAACAACTACGTGGTTATCGATTAGTCTTACATTATTAATATATACAGCAGCAAAAATACGACATTCATCTTCTGTTGTTCTTTCAATAAGATCTAAAGAATGAGAATTTCGGCACTCTAAGTAATCTATTTTTTCAAATCCAGATTCTAGTAAAATTTGTGCTGCTTGAGCACATTCAACTGAAGAATATCCTCCAGATGCGATATTATACGCACTCATTTGCAAAATAGAACTTAGTTTACGTGCTATATTTAATTGTGAACTATCAAGGTAACTATTCCGTGATGATAAAGCTAAACCAAATTCATCCCTAACCGTTGCAACACTAATAATTTTTGTTGAAATGTCCAAGTCTCTCACGAGACGCCTTATAACTGTTAATTGCTGCCAATCTTTTTCACCAAAAAACGCTCTATCTGCAGATACTTGATTTAATAGCTTAGCAACTATTTGCGTTACACCATCAAAATGTCCTGGTCTTGATGCACCACACAAAATATTGGTTAGTCCTGATACAGAAACTTTTGTTGCAAAACCAATGGGATACATTTCTAAAACATTTGGAATAAAAGCAGCAGATCCACCAGCATCATTTATCAAAAGACAATCACTCTCTTGCGTTTTTGGATATTTATCCAAATCTTCTTCATCACCAAATTGAGTTGGATTAATAAAAATGGACACAATCACTCTATCACAACTTTTTGAGGCTGATTTTATTAAAGACTTGTGACCATTGTGTAATCCACCCATCGTAGGCACTAAGCCAACTGATAATCCTTCAGATTTCCATTTAGAGACTTGTTCACGAACTTCTGATATTTTTTGCAGGACATTGAATTCTATCAAAATACTAATTCTTTCCAATCCATTTTCTGGCATAAGTTTTTGATTGTATCACTCAAATCCGTCCAGTCTGCTGTTCTTGATGCAAATACAGTTGCTTGAGATTTAAGAAGGACACCATCACTTAATAATTTCAAATGATTTGCCTTTAATGTAGCCCCACTTGAGGTAATATCTGCAATCGCTTCTGCAGTAAGATTTGCAACTGTACCTTCTGTTGCACCCTGGCTATCAACTAATTGATAATCAGACACACCAAACTCGCGAAGACCTTTTCGGACTAAGTTATGATACTTTGTTGCTATTCTAAGTCTAAATCCATGTTTAAGACGGAATTGAGCGGCTACAGCATCTAAATCATGTAAAGTATTCACATCTACCCAAACATTAGGAACAGCTATGATCAAGTCTGCAAAGCCAAAACCCATTTCTTCAACAACATAAATTTGAGTTTCATACAATGGAAGCTTTTCATGTGCTAGGTCTGTTCCAGTGACACCTAAATGTATTCGCCCTTTTGCAAGCTCTTTTGGAATTTCTCCAGCTGATAAAAGTACAAGTTCAACACCATCTACTCCAGTGATACT
>FZLS01000216.1 GCA_900197625.1 Rhodobacteraceae bacterium Water-Bin34
TCAGAGAGCCAGATGCAATAACTGTGGCGTGAACGGTAAAAACACGTATCACTGGGTAACTTGAGAAAATGCAATGCATGAAGGAAAGTCTCAGCGTTACTACACAAATATTACTATGAGAGCATGGTAAGTCTCGTCTAAACTATCAGTATGTTCTTTCGGCCTATATATTTACCACTGAACGAAGCTGCATCAGGCTTGGTGTTAGCTCTGGCTAAAGAACTTGGCATTTCGGTATCTGGCAAAGCAGGCAAGAAACATACGGTATTGCTATCGTCATTCATATTCTGCGCCCAGCACTTAGGCAGTGACCATCTTTTACAATGGCCCACCGGGAACGAAAGCAAATCCCAGCGAATTTATTCGCTTTATCCAGCAGCTGGTTTGCCAACCATTCACAATGTCCGACGTTCCCTAATTAGTGCAGGATATGTCGAAGAATACGACTGGGGTAATCAATCATCAGGTTTAGTTGGCCTTAGTAATGCTGATGCACAGGATCTAATGGGCATGAGTTCCGGCATGAAGAAGCCAGCCACCACCTACAAAGTTGATTCCGAACGCCTGCAAAAAGATGATCGCTTCTACTCCGCTTCATTTGTTGATGCGCTGCAACCGTATGTTCTCGTGAATGAGGAAGAAACACATAGTGCCAGACTTGAACGCAAACGGCAGCACATCCGTTCTCCAAAGATGGCGATTACAGAGACGAAGAAAGTATTTGGCGCAAAATACTCTGCATCGATGCGGCACGTGAGAGAAATGAATGCATTCTGGTTACAACATCCTCTGATGTTACCGTCACAAAGTCATATGCCAGCAAAATACTACGCATCCGCCAAGCGAATATATCATAATGGAAGCCTGGAGAGTGGTGGTCGTTGGTATGGTGGGTGGTGCAATCTTAGATCAGAAGAACGTTTGCATTTGCGTATAGATGACGAACCCATCTGTGAGGTGGACCTAAACGCATCACAGGCTTCTCTGTTCAGCGCACTAATGGGCATACCAATGAATGTGGGCGAAACTTGGGAAGATGCCTATGCTTCTGTTGTAGAGCAGTTACGAACCCAACAGGACCCATCTCTGCTCCGTGATAAGGTGAAGCAGGTCGTTGTCGAAATGATAGGCAGTGGAAACGCTAATCGTAACAGACCAGCATCATTGACAGATAGCCTATTCAATAAGACTGCAGAATCCATTGATCAGTACAAAGAAATTAGAATTGCTGTACTTGAGGTATTTCCTGCGTTGCACATGTTAAATGGAGATTATCTAAACTTCAGTGGATTTTTATCGTTTCATGAAGCCAATGTCCTTACACAAAGCCTTCTGTCGCTAAAACGCAAAGGCATTGTTGCCTATGGGGTTCACGACTGCATAATCGCCAAACAGACAGCAGTGCATGAGACAATTGATACGTACAGAAATGTTATTGAGGAATACGTACTGAAACATCAGAAGTTGAATAACTTACCAACCTTGAGAACAAGCGTGGCTTTAGGTGTAGAGCAGTTAAATGGCATTAAGAAGAAGTATGCTGGTAGGTACTATTAGGGGATGTAGCTATGTTGATATATGTACTTACTCGTGTTTGAGTGTGTGTGTTGTTCTCCTTTCTATGTATATAGCACAAATACATATTATTCATTTATTACAATATTTTAATTTAAGATTAATGAGGTCCACCCAATAATGCCGAGTATTGGTTTACGCAAAACAAATAGCCCAAGACCAACTCAATGATCTTGGGCACTTTTGGGGTTTATGTAGGGTGATGCTCGACTTGGGCACTAGACCAATCCAAGGGCCTTACAGAGCCTTTCAAGACCTATTCAGCGTCTACTTTACTAAAGATAGCATCCCGTTTTTTGATGGCATCATCCAAAGTATTGCAGTGCCATCGCCTTAGTTGCCCATTAACCCTTTTCTGCACTCTGTACTTTGCCCCATGCCGCTGAATGCCCTTCATATTCACCTGATGGGTTTTGACGCCACCAATTGAGGCAAACCACTCATCGTAGATGTTGTAATGAGTGACGGGAATTGAACCGTCTTGGTACATGTCAAACTCAGCACGTAGACGTTCAAGGTCTGCATAGGTTGCACTGTGCAATCTTGCCTTAGCGGCTTTGTATGCTGTGCTGTTCTGAGGGTAAGGACATTTCAAATTGAACCAATGTAAGTGGGGGTTACTTATCGCCATTTTTCAATGACTCCACTACTCCCTCACCGATCCAATAGATTGCTTTGTGCTGGGTCCTAAGAACCACGTTCAGTACATATCGTGCCTCAGCTTTTGCCAAAAACTGCATGAAGCTCATGCTGTAACCAAAAGTGCGAAGCTCTGATGTATTGTATTCGTCTACCACAAGTTCAAGATTTTCAGTCTCCATATAAGCAATCAACGCTGCAAATATTTTGTGCTTGTCTCCATGCAATACAGACCGTCTGATTGGAACGGTATCAGTGGCATACAATATACCAAGAATGGTTTCCGTCTTTTCGTTGAAACCTGATGAACCAGTATCAATCAGAAGTTCAGCTTTTGCCAAAGCTTCCGGTAAAGTGGTTTTGCCGGTGGGTTCATCAGTTTCTGGTATGGTATCGGGATCAACCATGAAAAAGTTTGGTGAACCTGATGTTCGTAGGTCCAGTTGCATCTGTTTCTGTGTATTCAGAGAGTAATATGCATATGGATTAATTTTGCGAAGACGTTGGTACATTGGAAACGTACGAAGGTCTTCTTGGATGTCAGAATCCAAGGAATAGCTCATAATAAAGCTCCTCTATTTTAAAGCAGATTTTTGGTAAGGGTGCGCTGTAAATTATGACCGTTAAAGGCAAATACACTGCTTACCAATATGTACAGTTATAACATAAAATATCATAAAAGTCAATGTGTTATATTTTTTTGACTAAAGTTTTCGACAAGCAGCCACGGGGATTATTTCACTTATCCATCATCAAGCTACGACATTAAACAAACATTCTTTTGTGGGATGGCCGATAAAACACACAACCTACACACAACATTATTTC
>FZLS01000024.1 GCA_900197625.1 Rhodobacteraceae bacterium Water-Bin34
TAGCAGATGCTAAAGCAAGGTTAGACCCAGTGCAATCTAAGTATCGTGTACTGTTCGAGAACCCTGCTGAACCAGAAGCACCAGCTGCAGTGCTTGTACCAGATCCTAATTGGCTAGCAGCAGCATTAGCTGGTGATGTGCTACCCCCAATTGATACGTATTTACGTGATCAAAATGTGCCAGATGGTGAACCTAAAGAACATCCATACGCCGAACCTATTGGTGCTATGACAGAAGAACAAGCAATAGAATACTTAGTAATGAAAGATATTAGTCCAGCAATCTGGCGGGACTACAAAGGCAACAGAACAATCATGAAGATTGTACCAGTAGAATTGATCCCATCGGATCGTAGCTTCCGCAATGCGTGGAGAATAACTCAAGCTGAACAGGAGATCGCAGCATGACCACTTTTATTAATATCGATGGGGTTTCTAAAGATGCCTCAAGTTTAACAGTACCTTCTGATCGTACCTTTCGTGGTGCATGGGAGTTTAATTCAGACGTAGTTGAAGTGAATATGACAGCCGCTAAAGCTATTCATAAAGACAATCTACGAGCAGAGCGTAAACCAAGATTAGAAGCTTTGGATGTATCATATATGAAAGCATTAGAAGCTGGATCAGGTGCACCAGCAATTGCAACAGAGAAAGATACTCTACGCAATATTACAGCAGATGCACGTATTGATGCAGCAACTACACCGGATGAATTAAAAGCATTAACTCTAGCTGCTCTATTAGGTGAATAACAGCTCTATTTTTTATTATAAATAGTACTGTATAGGACAGGAATTAACAATGGCAAATCCAAACTCAAGAGCTACACTAATTGAATATTGTCTACGTAGACTAGGTGATCCTGTGATTGAGATCAACGTTGATCCTGATCAGCAAGAAGATCGAGTAGATGAAGCTCTACAGTACTATCAAGAGTTTCATTCTGATGCTACTATGAGAACATTTCTTAAGCATCAAGTTACAGCAGATGATGTTACTAATGAGTATATTACTCTGAGTGACAGTGTACAGTTTGTATCTAGAATGTTCTCTGTTGATGGTGGTACTATGACAAGAAACTTCTTTGATGTTAAGTATCAGTTACATCTAAACGATATTGCTAATATGCATAGCTATATTGGTGACCTTGCATACTATGAACAGATGCAGCAGTACCTATCATTACTTGATATGAGAATGAATGGTAATCCTCAGGTTAATTTTATACGTAAACAGAATAGACTTTATATTCACGGTGAGTTCGCTAACAAAGATATCAAACAAGGTGATTATATTATCATTGAAATTTATGAAGTTATTGATGCTGATACTCACACTAAAGTATATAATGATATGTGGTTAAAAGAATATACTACTGCTCTTATCAAACAACAATGGGGTGCTAACCTTATGAAGTTTGAGGGTATGCAATTACCTGGTGGAGTTATGCTAAACGGTCGTCAATTGTATGATGATGCAACTGGTGATATAGATCGTCTGAGAGAATCAATCAGACTAGAACATGAGATGCCAGCAGACTTCTTTGTAGGATAAACAATGGCTACTAATCCATATTTCAGTCAATCAGTAAGATCAGAACAACATCTATTCGAAGATATCGTAATAGAATCTTTAAAGTTGTATGGTCAAGATATCTATTATCTACCTAGAGATATTGTTAACGAAGATAGAATCTTAGGTGATGATGTACCTTCTAGATTTAACTCATCTTATAAGATTGAGATGTATATTGAGAACGTAGATGGATTTGATGGTGAAGGAGATCTATTCTCTAAGTTTGGAGTAGAGATCAGAGACCAAGCAACGTTTATTGTTTCTAGACGTAGATGGGATCAGACTATTCAAAGATATGACAATGAGATTACCATTGCAAGACCTGCTGAAGGTGACTTGCTTTATATTCCATTCTCATCTAAACTATTTCAAATTACTCATGTAGAGCATGAGCAGCCATTCTATCAGTTAGCTAACCTTCCAACGTTTAAATTACGCTGTGAGCTCTTCGAATATAACGATGAAGACTTCGACACAAATGTAGATGTTATAGATGATATTCAAACTGATTATGCATATGCATATAATCTAACAATGAATACAACTAAGACAACAGCCACAGCAACTGCTACACTTACAGGTGGTAATATAACCACTATTAGTGTTACTGATGGAGGTTTTGGATATACATCTGTACCTATCGTTACAATAAACGGAGATGGTACTGGCACAGCTGTTCTATCAGGTACAGGCTCAATAACTGCTATTACTATAACTAACCCAGGAGGTGCTTATGTAGTTGCTCCTACTATTACGATAGCAGATCCTGATGGTATTAAATATACAGTTGGTGAGATGGCTGATCAAACCTTATCAGATGGAACGATTTTATCTGGAGAAATAGCTAATTTTAACCCTGATACTAATGTATTAAAACTAGTTAATGTTGGTGCTAATGATGGTAAGTTCCATCTACCTGTTACAAATAGAACCTTTATTGATAGAACGACATCTCAAGGTGCTGTAGTATCTGCGCTTAATGAAGATAATCAGATATCTGCTAATGAGCAAAACGAATACTTTGATACTCTAACTGACTTCTTAGACTTTAGTGAATCGAACCCATTTGGAGATCCTAGCTAATGTTTGGTAATTATTTTTATCACGAACGAGTAAGACGCTCTGTAGCTATCTTTGGTAAGGTATTTAATGATATCTATGTACTAAGAAAAAACTCTGCAGGCGCTGTTATTAGTACCGTGAAGGTTCCACTATCATATGCTCCTAAAGCTAAGTTCTTAGATCGTATTAGAGAGCAGGCTGACTTGGCTTCAGGCCAACGAGTAGCGCTTAAGCTTCCTAGAATGTCTTTTGAGATTGTATCTTATACATATGACCCAACAAGACAGTTGCAGAAGACTTCTAACTTTATGCAGACAGGTTCTACAGCAGCGCAAAGAGCTAAAATTAATGCTTATGTACCATACAACATAACTTTTCAGTTAAACGTATATGCTAAGACTCAAGACGATGCTTTACAGATAGTAGAGCAAATTATGCCTTACTTTGCTCCTCAATATAATCTTACAATGTCTCCTATTAGCGCTTATCCAGATCTAAAAGAAGATGTACCTATCACTCTACAATCAGTTGACTTTGCTGATGACTTTGAAGGTGATGTTGCAACCAGAAGAACTATTATATATACTCTTACATTCGAAATGAAAGCAAACTTCTACGGACCTATTGCTGATAAGAATGTTATTACAAAGGCTATACCTAAGATTGATTTAGATGATAAAGGTATTGCTGACAGTGACTACTTAACTATTACAATAACTCCTACACCTGCTGGTGTTAGTGCAGACAGTGATTATGGATTCTCGGAAGTATATAACTATGAGCTCGAATGATAATAAAGAAAATGATTTTGAACTAGTACGAAGAATTAAGCATGGACTTCTCGTAAAAGGTGAAGAAGCCTTAGAAGATATGATTCAAGTTGCTCGTGCTACAGAACATCCGAGAGCTTATGAAGTACTTTCTGGTATGTTAAAAAATGTATCAGACGCTGGTGATTCTCTTATTGACATTCATAAGAAGAAACATGATATGGAAAAGAAAGAAGTTCCTGCTCTTCCAACAACTAATAATAATGTTTTTGTCGGATCAACTACTGATCTGCAACGTATGTTGATGAAAGATGTGGAAACAATAGAACACGAAGATGAATGATACATATTTAGGTAATCCTAATGTAAAACGTGACGGAGTAACTACACAGTTTAATGTATTCGAAGTAGAAGAATACAAGAAGTGTATGAAAGATCCTTCTTACTTTGCATCAAAATTCTGTAAGATTATTCACCTTGACAAGGGGTTGGTTAACTTTGAGCTCTATGACTATCAGAGTAGAATGTTTGATCACTTTACTAATGAACGTTTTTCTATTGTTCTAGCTTGTAGACAGTCTGGTAAATCTATATCATCTGTTGCTTATATACTTTGGTTTGCTGTGTTTCATCCTGAGAAGGTTGTTGCTATCTTAGCTAACAAAGGAGCGACATCTATGGAGATGCTTGGTAGAGTTATTCTTATGTTAGAGAATCTACCATTCTATCTACAACCAGGATGTAAATCACTCAATAAGAAATCAATAGAGTTTAGTAATAACTCTCGTATCGTTGCTGCAGCTACTTCAGGATCATCTATTCGTGGTATGTCTGTTAACCTTCTGTACTTAGACGAGTTTGCGTTCGTTGATGATGCAGCTACATTCTATACATCAACATATCCTGTTATTTCATCTGGTACTAATACTAAGGTTATTATTACATCTACTGCTAATGGTGTTGGTAATATGTTTCATAAGCTTTGGGAAGGTGCTGTACAAGGTACAAATGATTATACACCTTTTAGAGTTGATTGGTGGGATGTTCCAGGACGTGATGATAATTGGAAACAACAAACTATAGCTAACACGTCTCTCTTACAATTCGATCAAGAGTTTGGTAATACCTTCTTTGGCACTGGAGACACACTCATAGACGGCTCTACCCTTATGGAGCTTAGGGCTAAAGATCCTATTAAAGTACTAGAGGGTGGAAACCTCTTAGTATATAAAGAACCTGAAAAGAAACATAATTATATTTGTACTGTTGATGTTGCAAAGGGTGTAGGAGGTGATTATAGTACTTTCAATATTATAGACGTATCCGTATCACCATTTGAGCAAGTATGTGTATATAAGAATAATCGTATATCACCTTTACTGTTTCCTAATATCATATATAAGTACTGTTTTAATTATAACGAAGCTTATGTTGTAGTAGAGAATAATGATCAAGGTACAATTGTATGTAACGGATTGTATCATGAATTAGAGTATGAGAATCTACATCTAGAGTCTGCTTTGAAAGCAAATGGCTTAGGTGTTATGATGAATAAGAAAGTTAAACGTCTAGGTTGTTCTACTATAAAAGACATCGTAGAAAATGGTAAGCTTACTATACACGATCAAGACACTATCATTGAGATGTCTACATTCGTTGCTAAAGGTCAGTCATATGAAGCATCTGATGGTAATCATGATGATCTAATGATGAATCTAGTAATGTTTGGATACTTTACTCTTGGTGATAGGTTTATGGATATGACAGACATATCTATGAAAGAAATGATGTTTAAACAAAGAATGAACGAAATAGAGAATGATATCCTTGATTGGGGTTATCATGATGATGGTTTAGCTGATACTCCTGAGCCAGAACCAGATGATCCATGGAATATCGGTAGAGGTAAGCCATGGGTAGAGGAATATTACTGAGAATAAAAAGATTATAAATAACGGTAATTGAACATCCTTATCATGACATCTTATCATTAACTCAAAAGGAAAAGAGAAATGGCAGCATTTAGTCCCTCTGAATCTCCTGCGATAACAGTAAAAGAAGTAGACCTTTCGGGTTTCGTCCCAAATGTCCAATCTACTACTGGTGCCTTCGTAGGGAATTTTCGATGGGGTCCCGCCAAGAAAGCTACACTGGTTGATACAGAAGCTACGCTTGCCGAGAAGTTTGGATCCCCAACAACAACAGGCGCTGTAGACTTCTTGTCAGCAGCACAATTCTTAAGATATTCTTCTGCTATGTTCGTCGTACGCGAACTTACATCAGCAGCAAAAAACGCAACATCATCCACAACAGTTGTAACTAACGTTAACAACAGAGATCATTGGGATGAAGTTAAAAGCGCATTCGGTGCAGACTCAGGCGATACAAACGTCGGAGCATGGATCGGTAAATGGGCTGGAGCCTTAGGTAACTCACTTAAAGTAGACATCTGTACAGCAGCAGGCTTTGCATCTTGGTCTTACAAAGGAGAGTTTGACGCAGCTCCAGGAACATCAGCATATGCATCTGCAAGAGGCGGTGCAGCTGATGAGTGTCACATCGTAGTGGTAGACGAAGACGGAGATATTTCAGGTACAGTTGGTTCTGTACTAGAAAGATTCGCATTCGTATCTATGGCTTCAGATGCTAAAGCAGCAGACGGTACAAACAACTATGCAGCAGATGTGGTTAATAGCACATCAGAGTATGTATGGTTAGCACATTGGGATGGTGATCTATCTACAATGTCAAATGCAGGTACTGCAGCGGCTAGCACTTCATTTGGTAACCCAAGCGCAGCGATTTCTAAATCATTAACAGGTGGTGTAGATTCTGCAGCACTAACAACAGCTGAAGTAGCAACAGGATTTGATCTTTATCAAGATACAGACACAATCCAAGTTGACTTCTTAATTGCACCAGGTATGGCTAACGCATCTGATCAAGCAACAGTTGTTAACGATCTAGCAGGTATTGCTGGAACAACAAGAAAAGATTGTATCGTAGTAACATCACCAGATAGAGCAGCAGTGGTTAACAATGCAACTCCTGTAGCTTCTTCTGTAACAACAGCAGCTGGATTTAATAGTTCATCATACGTTGTTGTAGATAACAACTACTTAAAAGTATACGACAAATTTAACGATCAATATGTACATATTCCTGCTGCTTCTACAACAGCTGGTGTTATGGCAGCTACAGATGCAAATGCTGCACCATGGTTCTCACCAGCAGGTCAGAGACGTGGACAGTACTTCGGTGTAACAGCTTTAGCATATTCTCCTACAAAGGCAGAAAGAGATACACTATACAAAGCAGGTATTAATCCAGTAGCAAACATTCCTGGCCAAGGTATTCTTCTATTCGGTGACAAAACATTCTTGAACAGACCTTCTGCATTTGACAGAGTAAATGTTCGTAGATTGTTCTTAGTCATGGAGAGAGCAATTGCAGCAGCGGCTAGAAATGTAATGTTTGAATTCAACGACGAGTTTACTCGCGCAGAGTTCGTAAACATTGTAGAGCCATTCTTGAGAGAAATCCAAGGTCGCCGCGGTATTACAGACTTCAAAGTTGTTTGCGATGCAACCAACAATGGAGCAGCTGTTATTGACCGTAATGAATTCATCGCGAATATCTTCGTTAAGCCTGCACGTTCAATCAACTACGTTACACTAAACTTCGTAGCTGTTAGAACTGGTGTTGACTTCGAAGAAGTCGCAGGCACGGTATAGGAGATACATAGATGGCTATTCTAGGAGTAGATGACTTTAAAGCCAAGTTGAGAGGTGGCGGTGCTAGACCAAATCTGTTCAAAGCAACCATTAACTTCCCAGCATATGCAGGTGGAGATGTAGAAGTAACATCCTTCCTCTGTGAGGCAGCACAACTACCTGGTTCAACGATCACACCGATCATTGTTCCATTCAGAGGTAGACAATTAAAAATGTCTGGAGACCGTACATTCGAAGCATGGACTCCAACAATCATAAACGATACGGATTTTGTAATTCGTGATTCAATGGAACGTTGGATGAACGGTATGAATGCACATAGTGCTAATACTGGTTTAACTAACGTTGTTGATTACGAAGCAGACTTACTTGTAGAGCAATTAGATAAAGATGGCTCAACAATTAAGACATATAACTTCCGAGGGTGTTTCCCAACAGCTGTATCACCAATCGATCTGAGCTATGCTTCAGAGAGTGAGATTGAACGATTCACTGTTGAGTTCCAAGTACAGTACTGGGAATCAAATACCACTTCGTAAGACTACTATAAATAGATAGAGGGACTAGAGATGGTCCCTCTTACTCTAATTAGGAATTAACATGGCTGAAGACAGTATTAAATTATTTGGCTTTGAGATTAAACGGGCCCGTAATAAACAGCAGGAGAAGTTACAATCTATTGTACCTCCGGTTGATGAAGATGGTGCTGGTTATGTCACGGCTGCAGGTGCCCATTATGGTACCTATGTAGATTTAGACGGTGAAAAGTCTAAAGACGAAAAACAACTTATTAGACAGTATCGCTCTGTATCTCATCACCCTGAGGTAGATGCTGCTGTTGAAGATATTACTAACGAAGCTATCTCTTCTACATTCGAAGAAGCTTCTGTTAAATTAAATTTAGATAATGTAGATGGTCTTAGTGATCAAATAAAGAAAGCAATGGATGAAGAGTTTACTAATGTACTCTCTATGCTTAACTTTAGAGATATGGGACATGATTTGTTTAAGCGTTGGTATATTGACGGACGTATGTTCCATCACTTAGTACTAGACGAAAATAATCTTAAAGCTGGTATTCAAGAGATTAGACCTATTGATGCTGCAAAGATTAAAAAGGTTAAACAAGTTAAGAAAAAGAAAGATCCTGAAACAGGTGCTACTCTTATTGAGAGTGTAGATGAGTTCTACATCTATCAAGAGAAAGCTGGTTCAACTAATCAAGGTATTAAGATTACTCCTGATTCTGTTTCTTATGTTACATCTGGTTTATTAGATGAAGCACGTAAGAAGGTTGTATCACATCTTCACAAAGCTCTAAAACCAATTAACCAATTACGTATGATGGAAGACTCGTTAGTTATTTACAGACTAGCTAGAGCTCCTGAGCGTCGTATATTCTATATTGATGTAGGTAACCTTCCTAAAGGTAAATCAGAAGAGTATATGAAGAACATCATGACTAAGTACCGTAATAAGTTAGTATATGATGCTAACACAGGTGCTATCAGAGATGATCGTAAACATATGTCTATGCTAGAAGACTTCTGGCTTCCAAGACGTGAAGGTGGTAGAGGTACAGAGATATCTACATTGCCTGGTGGAGAGAATCTAGGTCAGATTGATGATATCGTATACTTCCAGAAACGCCTATATAGATCATTAAATGTACCTGTTAATAGACTTGAGCAGGAGTCTCAGTTCTCGTTAGGTAGATCAACAGAGATTACGAGAGACGAGCTTAAGTTTCAGAAGTTTATTGATAGACTAAGAGCTCGTTTTGATAATCTATTCTATAATATTATTAAGAAGCAATTAATTCTTAAAGGTATTATTACAGAAGAAGATTGGAATAGCTGGAAAGAAGATATTTCTGTAGAGTATGTACGTGATAGTCACTTTACAGAATTAAAAGAAGCAGAACTTTTAAGAGAGAGATTACAAACTCTTGATATGATGCAACAGTATGTTGGAGAGTTCTTCTCTAAAGAATATGTCATGAAGAAAGTCTTATTTATGGATGACTCTCAAATGGACGATATGAAGAAGCAAATAGCAGATGAAGTATCATCTGGTGAAATTGAAACTGAAGAGGAATAACAGATGGTAGAAGTATCAGACTTTATTGACCAAGTAATAGACCAGGATTTCGCATCAGCGGCTCCTACTTTTAAAGATATCATGGGTGATGTAATGAACCAATCTCTAGAACAAGAGAAGGTTAAGATTGCTGATCAGATGTTTAATGGTATCGGAGATGAAGCACAAACAGAGCCTGATGTATATGAGCTAGACTTAGATGCAGAAGAAGAGACAGAAGAAGAGCTTGATGCTGGTGCTGAAGAAGCTATGGAATTAGACGATGATGAAGATTATCAAGAAGATGAAGAAGAAGATCTAGAATAATCTTTTATTATAAATAAACTATAAACATGATAAGGCAGTTGGAATGAGAACGTTCGCTGAGTTAAGAGAAAAACTAAACAGAGAGCCCTCAGGTCAAAAAGTCTTTGATAAGAAGATAGATCGTATACCTGTTAAGATCCATAAAGAGAGAATGGGTTATGTGGTTTATTTAGATGGTGATAGACTAGATAGTTATAGAACTCAGCGTGAAGCAGAGAAAATGGCTAAACAGTTTGTTAAGACATATAAAGGTTAGAAATGGCATTTGTAAATATACCTAATAACAATCAGTATGAGTATGATAATGCTCCTCCTGATCCAGGTGCTAATCACCCGATGCGCGCATTGTGGTTGAAATCTACAAATGGTATTAGAACTTCACATGGTCATTCCGTGTATGTACGTTGTCGCAGAGTAGGTGGCGGTAATGTCGATCACGGAGAGATTAGTAAAACATATTGGGACGCAAGAGCATGAAATTAATAGCAGAATATAACGAACAGAATATTGAATGTATCGTAGAAGCTAAAGAAGATGGTACAAAGAACCACTTTATAGAAGGTGTGTTCATGCAGTCCGAAGCAAAGAATAGAAATGGACGTATCTATCCAAAAGCCATAATGGAAGGCGCAGTAGATAAGTACGTTACAGAACAAGTTTCCCAGAACAGAGCGGTAGGTGAATTGAATCACCCAGAAGGACCGACTGTAAATCTGGATAAAGTTTCACACAAGATCACAGAACTTTCTTGGAAAGGAAATGATGTTGTAGGAAAGGCACAAGTATTGGATACTCCAATGGGTAATATCGTTAAGGGATTACTTGAAGGTGGTGTTCAACTAGGAGTGTCAACTCGTGGTATGGGTAGCCTTGAGGAAAAAAATGGCATAATGTTCGTCAAAGACGACTTCGTTCTTAATACGGTTGATATCGTACAAGATCCCTCTGCACCAACAGCTTTCGTAAATGGTATAATGGAAGGTGTAGAATGGGTTTGGAACAATGGCATTATTGAACCTCAAGTAATTGAACAAATGGAGACTGAAATTAAGAAGGCTCCACGTGCTGACCTTTATGAGGCACAGACACGTGAGTTTAAGAATTTCCTCTCGTTAATGAAAACTAAATTGTAAGGAGTCAATTATGACTGATCAAGTAGACCAGGATGTTGTGCTCGACGAGGAAATCGAAGAAGCTCACGATCCGAAGAATGCTGAAGCTCAATCAGTTGCATCTGTAGATGCTGCTGAGAAAAAGGGACCTAAGGCCAAAGGCCGTAAAGGTGACAAGAGTAACAGCCAACCGTCTGAATTAAAAGCTGCTGGCAAGGCAATGAAGGCCGAAGATGTAGATTTTGATGGAGACTTTAGTGACGACCTGAATGCGCTTGTAGAATCTGAGGCAACACTGTCCGAAGACTTTAAAGCCAAAACAGCGGTAATTTTTGAAGCAGCGGTTAAGTCAAAAATCTCTGAAGAGATCGATCGTTTAGAAACAGAATATGCTGAGCAATTAGCAGAAGAAGTATCTACAACGAAAGCAGATCTTGTAGAGAAAGTAGACAGCTATCTTAACTATGTAGTTGAGCAATGGATGGAAGACAACAAAGTAGCAATCCAAACAGGTCTTCGTACCGAGATTGCAGAAGGCTTTATGAGCAAGTTGAAAGACGTGTTCACAGAATCTTATATTGCTGTCCCTGATTCCAAAATCGACCTAGTTGATGAATTAGCAGAAGCTAACGAAGAGTTAGAAGCTCAAGTTAACGAAGCTACAGCAAAAGCTATGGCAATTAGTGAAGAGCTAGTATCTTTGAAGCGTGCAGCGGTTATCCGTGAAGCGTCAAAAGACTTAGCAGAAACACAAGTTGAAAAGCTAACATCACTTGCTGAATCAGTTGATTTCGAAAACGAAAAAGCTTTCTCACAGAAAGTTGCTACGTTGAAAGAATCATATTTCAGCAAAACAAAAACAGCTGAGTCCATTATCTCAGAAGATACAGAAGAAGCTTCAGATGAAGTAGAAGTATCTCCAATGATGGAACAGTACATTAACGCATTACGCAAATCAAATAAGTAATTAGGAGATCCAATTATGGAAACTTATGATCGTCTCGTAGAGAAATGGTCTCCGGTATTGAACGAAGAGTCAGCCGGAAACATTGGTGACGCACACAAACGTGCCGTTACTGCTGTTGTTCTTGAGAACACAGAAAAAGCAATCCGTGAGCAAGGCGAACAAGCCTCAATGATGACGGAAGATGCAGCAGCTAATAACACATCAGTTGCAGCTAACTGGAACCCAGTACTAATCTCACTAGTACGTCGTGCTATGCCAAACATGATGGCTTATGACGTATGTGGTGTTCAGCCAATGTCAGGTCCAACAGGCTTGATCTTCGCAATGAAGTCAAAGTACAAAACAACACGTGCAGGCGCTACATCAGGTGATGAAGCATTGTTCCAAGAAGCTGTTTCAGGCTTCTCAGGTGACTCAGCTGGCACACAAGGCGCTGATGGTTCAGGTATTGGTGGATTGGCTAACGTTGATTCAGCTGGTGCTATCCCAACATTCGGTGGCGGTATGTCAACTGCGAATGCTGAGCAACTTGGTACAACTGGTGAGTCTTCTTTCGCTGAAATGGGTTTCACCATTGAAAAAGCAACTGTGACAGCTAAGTCACGTGCTTTGAAAGCTGAATACACACTAGAGCTAGCTCAAGACTTGAAAGCGATTCATGGTTTAGACGCTGAGACAGAATTGGCAAACATCTTGTCAACAGAAATCTTAGCTGAAATTAACCGTGAAGTGATTCGTACAATCAACTCTCGTGCTAAAACTGGTTTCACAACTGCTAACGCAACTAAAAATGGTATCTTTGATCTATCAACAGATGCAGATGGTCGTTGGTCAGCTGAGAAATTCAAAGGTCTAGTTGTACAGCTTGATCGTGAAGCTAACCAAATCGCAAAAGACACTCGTAGAGGAAAAGGTAACATCGTTATCTGTTCTTCAGACGTTGCAACAGCATTGTCAGCATCAGGTATGCTAGACTATACACCTGCAATGAATACAGGTCTAAATGTAGATGACACAGGTAACACATTTGCTGGTACTTTAAACGGTCGTATGAAAGTATACATCGACCCATATGCAACTGCTGATTATATCACAGTTGGATACAAAGGTACAAACGCATATGACGCAGGTATCTTCTATTGCCCATACGTACCATTAACAATGGTTCGTGCAGTTGGCGAGAATGATTTCCAACCACGCATCGGGTTTAAAACTCGTTACGGTATGGTTGCAAACCCATTCGTAGGTTCAGCACCAGGCGACGACATTGGTCAAGCTCGTCAGAACCAGTACTACAGAATCTTCCGCGTAGACAACATCTTAAACCCAGCATAGGGCTTAGATTACGGAAAATAACTTGGGCGGCTTCGGCCGCCCTTTTTTTATGTTTAAAACCTGTATAAATACATGTGAATAGGAGACATATAATGCCAACATTAGATCCAACATCTTCAGTCAATGTAGATACAGCTCTCACAGGTACAACTACTGGATTAAATAATCTTAATCTATTACAACCTACCGCGTTTAAGTTAATTGTAGATAGAAAGAATTTTGCTAATCTAGAGTTCTTTTGTCAGAATGTATCTCATCCTAACATATCAGTTCCTGTATCAGAAGTACCTTACTCACGTATAGGTAATCTTGCTATACCAGGAGACAAGTTGACTTTTGGCGAACTAGAAGCTATAATAGTAGTTGACGAGAATATGAATTCGTATACGGAAATGTATAATTGGTTACATAGGATGGTACAAAAGCCTGAGAAGTCTAGACTAAACAGATCTATTACAGATACTACTCCTCCTACTACAACAGATATTACTCTAGCAATGCTGAGTAGTCATAATAATGTTACTAGAACGATCAGATATATAGATTGTGTACCGACAAGCTTAGGTCAGATGGATATGTCAGCTGTTGCTGGTGATACTATTGCAATTACTTTCCCAGTTACGTTTAGGTTCTCTTACTTTGAATTAGATTAAATAATGAGGTTATATTATGGATTTGAAAAACATTCTAGAAGAATGGGCGAATGATAGTGTTATACAAAGAACTGCTTTAGACGAGACGTCGAGAGCTACTCCTACATTACATGCTAAATACCTACAGTGGCTAGCAGAGGCTAAGCTAGCTAAGAAACGTTCTGAGTTTAAACAGAAGACGTTACTAAAGAAAAAATGGCTATACTATAATGGTAAGATGGATAGAGAGTCTATAGAAGCTCTTGGATGGGAACCTGATCCGTTTGACGGACTAAAGGTTATGAAAGGTGAGATGGAATACTACTATGATAGTGATCCAGAGATCCAACAAAGCGAAGAGAGAGTTCAGTATTGGAAGACTGTAATAGAAACTCTTACTGAGATAGTAAACAATCTAAATTGGCGACATCAGACTATCGGCAATATTATAAAATGGAAACAATTTGAGGCAGGTAACTAATAATGTTTACCCACGTTGATCATGGTATCACTCTACCTAAAATGACTAGAAAAACTACTGAGAAAGGTCGTAAGTACTTTACCCCAGACGGTAATGCTTATCCTTCTATCACAACAGTATTGAATATTCTTAGTGTAGATTCTATTATGCGTTGGCGTAAAAGAGTTGGTGAGGAAGAAGCTAATAAGATATCTCATCAAGCTGCTACAAGAGGTACGTCTGTACATAAGTTAGCTGAGGACTATATAGATAATGTAGATGATTGGAAAGGTAAGGCTATGCCTAATAACCTATACACATTCAGTCATCTAAAAGATATCATTGATAAGAGATTAGATAATGTATGGTTTCAAGAAGAATATCTCTATAGCGATAGACTTAAATGTGCTGGTCAGGTTGACTGTATAGCTGAGTTTGATGGAGAGTTATCTATTGTTGACTTTAAGACAGCTCGTAAACCTAAGAAGATAGAGTGGATAACGAACTACTTTATACAAGCATCGTTCTACGCTGCAGCCTTCTATGAGAGAACGGGAGTCCCTATCAGACAAGGGGTCATTCTTATCACAGTGGATCACAATGAACCTCAGATCTTTAAGATTAACACCCATGAGTACTTACAACAGTTTTTAGATGTAAGACAGAAGTATAAAGAATTAAAAGAGAATGGTTGACTTTACAGTACGATTAAAAGACTATAGTATGCTATACGTAGATTGTGAGGCTGGGCATGCAGCTGAGCTATCTGATTACTTCTCGTTCTATGTTCCCGGGTACAAATTTATGCCTGCTTATAAGAACAAAGTATGGGATGGAAAGATAAAACTTTTTAATCGCATGAACGGAGAGCTTCCTGCTGGGCTATATGCTTATTTAATAAAGTTTGCAATTGAGCGATCTTATTCTGTTGACACAGAAGAGTCTGATTTTGGATTTCCGGTTCCGGCTGCTGAACCTCTTCAACATATACCTGATTTACTTGCTGACGAAGCGCTTCCATTTCAGCCTCGAGATTACCAATACGATGCCATTGAAACAGCCCTAACAAGATCTCGAGCAATTCTTTTATCTCCTACAGGTTCTGGTAAATCGTTTATAATTTATCTTATAGCTAAATACTGGTTACAATATATAGCACAGGGCGTAGGCTATCCTAAAGCAGGTAGAATTCTAGTTATTGTTCCTACCACGTCTTTAGTAGAACAAATGCATCAAGATTTTTTAGATTATGGGATGAGCGAACATGGATTACATAAAATTTATTCAGGTAGAGATAAGTCAACTAACAAAGCTATTATCATTAGTACTTGGCAATCAATATATAAATTACCTCGGAAATGGTTTGAACAGTTTGGTATGGTACTTGGAGATGAGTGTCACGGATTTAAGTCAAAGTCTCTCTCCTCGATTATGAACAAAGCTACCCTAGCTAAATATAGGTATGGGTTCACAGGTACATTAGACGGTACACAGACACATAAGCTAGTACTTGAAGGATTATTTGGTCCGGTATATCAGGTTACTACTACAAAGAAATTACAAGATAACGAAACACTAGCACCGCTAGATATTAAAGTATTATTATTAAATTATACTGAGAAAGTAAGACAAGATTTTGGAAAGAAAACTTATCAAGAGGAAATTGACTTCATTATTGGAAATACTGGGCGTAACAGGCTCATTTCTAATCTGGCTTTATCTGCTAAGGGAAATACTCTTGTCTTATTTAACCGTGTGGACGCTCATGGCAAACCTCTCTATGAGTTGATAAATAGTAAGGTAGAAGAAGGACGTAAAGTATTCTTTGTATCTGGAGAAGTAGATACATCAGACAGAGAAGCGATACGTAAGATAGTGGAGAAGCAAAATAATGCTATCATTGTTGCTAGTCTTGGTACCTTTAGTACTGGTATTAATATACGGAACCTGCATAATATTGTATTTGCTTCACCTTCGAAATCCCAGATCAAAGTTCTTCAGTCCATCGGACGAGGATTACGGAAATCGGACAATGGACAAACTACTACACTCTACGATGTTGCTGATGATCTCCATTGGAAAGGCAGAAAAAACTACACCCTGCTACACTCAATCGAAAGAGTAAAGATATACGAGAAAGAGCAATTTAAATATAAAATGATAAAGGTTGATATTAAATGAGCGCATACACACAATTTAAACTAGCAAATGGTGATGAGATAGTAGCTCAGGTCATCCAAGAACCTGAAGGTGATGATTATAACGTTGTAATAAAAAATGCAATGATGGTAGTTAGAACAGAGGCTCTTAGAGATGGTTTTAGGTATTATTCATTTAGACCATGGATGTCCTTTCAGCTTGATGATGATTATTATCAATTGCTTAACTTTAACCAAATTATTGGAGAAGCTAAACCAGCCAAAGTTCTACTGGATCAATACTTCAAAGCTATTGATAGTGAAGCAGCAGTAGAAGCTGGAGATGAGGAAGATGATTTAGCTAATATAAGACGTATAGTAGCTGATATTAAAGCAGACTATCAAGACTCAGATGAAGATAATGTTATATCTCTTTTCAATAAGGACAAGCTACACTAATGGAAGATACAGATGCATATCTAAAGTATACTAAACACCGCAAATGGTTTAACAAGCTATGGGTAGCAGAAGAGTTTGGATATAAATGTGGCCCTGCAGGTGTTAAAATACCAGAGACAGGTACATATGTTATTAGACCTATATATAACTTAGAAGGAATGGGTGCAGGAGCAACTGTTCAGAAGTTAGAAGAAGGTGATCAGACATCAGTACCTCCAGGTTATTTTTGGTGTGAGTATTTTAAAGGGCAACATTACTCGGTTAACTATAAATGGAAAAGCGATACTATAAAGGGTGGAGATTGGGAACCTTTAGATTGTTGGGAAGGCACTAATATGCCTATCAATGTAAGTAAGTTTATTGAATGGAAAAGATCTAACTATAAACCTAAACTTACTCATCATTTTAAATCCTTAGGTGATAAAGTTACTTATCTCAATGTAGAGTTTATTGACGATAAACCTATCGAAGTTCATCTTAGACTATCTCCTGATCCAGATTACGATCATATTATTCCAGTGTGGTCATCAGACTTTGGAAAGAAAAAAGAACACATGGAGATACACGGATATGAGTTTATAGAAGCATATGAGAATGCAAATGGCTATATTGAAGATCCACGAATTGGATTCTTAGTTAAATAACATATCTCCCCTCTCCCCATATCGCTATATGATTATATACGATCTCGCGAGAAGTGCAACTGTTTTCTTTAGTTGCATCTAATAAAAATACATACTATAATATAATGAATTGAAGGAATTTATCATGGCTAGAACTAAACGAGCAAGTATCCATTATGTCAACAACAAAGAGTTCTCTCAAGCTGTTGTAGATTATGTACGTACTCTTAATGAGGCTCAAAAAGCAGAAACTAAACTACCTATTGTACCTAACTATATTGCATCTTGCTTTCTAAAGATCGCAGAAGGTCTCTCTCATAAGTCAAACTTTATTCGCTATACCTATCGTGAAGAGATGGTTATGGATGCTGTAGAGAATTGTCTTCGTGCTATTGATAACTATAATATAGAAGCAGCTACTCGTACTGGTAATCCAAATGCATTCGCATACTTTACTCAGATCTCTTGGTATGCATTCCTTCGTCGTATTGCTAAAGAGAAGAAACAACAAGACGTTAAGATTAAGTTCTTATCTCAGAGTGGCTTAGAAGAGTATATCGCTACTAATCAAGATGACACTCATTCAGTACAGGTAGTAAGAGCATTCGTTGATCAGCTTAAAGATCGTATTGATAAAGTAAAAGAGAAAGATGATGAAGTAAAAGTCTTTGCTCAAGAAGAGAAGAAACGTAAGAAGCGAAATGTAAATGTAGATTCAGACCTAGGAGATTTTATAAAATGAGAATACTTGTAACTGGCTCAGATGGAATGGTAGGCAGTCGTCTAGTTAAGTTCCTTAAGAATAATGACTGTACAGTATATGAGTTTGGTGATGATAGAGATGTAAGATCTCAACAAGATTGGCAATCCTTTGCTGACCTAGACTTTGATTTTATTATTCATCTAGCAGCTCTTGCTGGAGTTAGACCTTCGTTTGATAACCCTGAATTGTATTATGATGTTAATGTTAATGGTACTCGTAATATGTTAGAGTTCGCTGAAGCAAATACTAAACATATCTTATATGCTTCTTCTTCTAATGCATATGAGTGGTGGGGTAATCCATATGCCGCTACTAAGAGAATGAATGAGATTCAATGTGAGGATTATTCTGCTATTGGTATGAGGTTTCATACTATCTGGCCAGGTAGAGATGATATGTTGTTTATGAAGTTTAAGAACAATCAAGTAGAGTATATCAATAGAAAACATAACAGAGACTTTGTTCATGTTGATGATATTATTTCTGCAATTTATAAGTTGATTAATAACTTCGAATCAGCTATAATAGAGAGACGTGTATATGATATAGGTACAGGTCATGCCACTCCTGTAGAGCAAGTAGCGAAAGCATTTGGCTTTGAAGGTGAATGGCGTGATGAGAACCCTGCAGGTGAGAGAGTTCATACTATAGCAGATATCGAACCGTTACTTAAACTAGGCTGGACGCCGAAATGGAATATATTAGATCATGAAAATAGCCCTTCTTAATGACACTCATTGTGGCACTCGCAATAGCTCTGACATCTTTCTCGATAACGCAGAGAAATTTTACAATGATGTATTTTTTCCTTGTCTTCTGGAACGGGGTATTAGCCATATCGTGCATCTCGGTGATTACTATGATAACAGGAAGTTTATTAACTTCCGTGCTCTTAACCGCAACCGTAATCACTTCCTTAAACCGCTAAGAGAGTATGGAATGACCATGGATATTATCTGTGGTAATCATGACACATACTATAAGAACACTAATGAGCTTAACAGTCTCAAGGAGCTCTTGGGTCACTATATGAATGAGGTAAATATACTTCATGAGCCTACTGTCATGGACTATGATGGTTTTAAGCTTGGCCTTGTACCTTGGATATCAGCAGAGAATGAGAAGCAGTCATTAGACTTTATTGCTAATGCTAAGTGTGATTGGCTTGGAGGTCATTTCGATATCGAAGGGTATGAGATGATGAAAGGTCGTAAGTGTGAGCATGGTATTAGTCCAGATATCTTTAAACGATTTGAGAAAGTATTATCAGGTCATTTTCATACTAAGTCGATGCAAGGTAATATTGAGTATCTAGGATCACAGCTAGAGTTCTTCTGGAACGATGCTCATGATGATAAGTACTTTCATATTCTAGATACAGAGACTAGAACGATGGAAGCTATTCATAATCCTCATACTCTGTATCATAAGATAACTTACGATGATCGTAATACAGATTATATGCAATATGACTTGTCTCAGATAGAGAATAAGTTCGTTAAGATTGTTGTAATCAATAAAGCTGATACGTTTATATTCGATAAGTTTGTAGATCGTATTCAGAATAAATCCATACTTGAGCTTAAGATAGCTGAGAACTTTAACGAGTTTGTTGGAGAAAATGTAGAAGATAGTGAAATATCAGTTGAAGATACTTCTACTTTATTATATACTTACATAGACGCTGTAGAGACAGACCTTGATAAAGATAGGATTAAGTCTCATATGTCAGACCTTATGTTGGAAGCACAAACCTTAGAAATTGCATAATGATAACATTTAAGACTTTGAGATGGAAGAACTTTCTTTCAACCGGTAACAACTGGTCTGAGATAGACCTTAAGAAGAATAAGACTACTCTTGTTGTAGGTCAAAACGGTGCAGGTAAATCTACTATGCTTGACGCATTGAGCTTTGCTTTGTTTGGAAAAGCTCATCGTAACATATCTAAGAATCAACTTGTTAATACTATTAATAATAAAAATACAGTCGTTGAAGTATCGTTCAACGCACTAGGTTCAGATTTCAGAATCGTTAGAGGTATTAAACCTAACGTCTTTGAGATATGGAAAGGCGAGACGATGATTAACCAATCATCTCATGCCAAAGAGTACCAGAAGATCCTCGAACAGAATATCTTGAAGCTTAACCATAAAAGCTTTCATCAGATAGTTGTATTAGGTTCCTCCTCCTTTATTCCTTTCATGCAACTAAGTTCTATGAATCGACGAGATGTTATCGAGGATCTTCTGGATATTAATGTATTCTCTAAGATGAATAGTATACTTAGAGAGAAGACATCGCTATTGAAGGATCAAGTAAAAGATGTTACTCATCAGCATGCCGTCACAAGCACTAAGATTGATGCACAAAGGAAATACATTAAAGACATCAAAGCAATCAACAAAGAGCAAAAAGAAGAGAAGCTCAAACTCATCTCTGATTTCCAAGATGAAATCAAAACTCTACATGGAAAGAACGAAGAGCTTAGTGATTCCATTCAATCTCAACTACCGAATGCAGATGTGGAAAGAGGACAACGCGAAACTAAAATCAAAGAGCTCGAAGCATATAAGACGAAGTTCAACACCGAAGCTAAAAAGCTCGTTAAAGATATCCAATTCTTTGAGAATAACGACATCTGTCCGACCTGTGATCAAGCCATCACTGAGGAGACAAAAGAGACCCGTGTGTTGGAAGGTAAAAGCAGAGCAAAGGAACTCCAGTCGGGAATTGGTAAAGCAGATGAAGGACTACGAGAAGCTCAAGAAGCTCTATCCTCTGCGTTAAATATTATTGATCAGTGTAGAGGTTATCAAAGTGACTTAGCTGCTAATAATAAATCTATTGCTCAGTTTCAATCATCTATTGATCGTACTCAAGATGAGATAAGTAAGCTAGATACGAACGTTGATATGGATCAAGCAGTACAAGAGTTAGATGATCTAACATTCGATAGTAATAACTTTGTAGAAGAAAAGCTTGCACTCAGTGAGCAATTAAATTATAATATTATAATGAGTACTATGCTTAAGGATACTGGTATTAAGACTAAGATCGTTAAGCAGTACTTACCTGTTATTAATCAGCTGTGTAATCAGTACCTAGAGATATTAGACTTCTATGTTTCGTTTAACTTAGACGAAGCATTCCAAGAGACTATCAGATCACGATTCAGAGATGCATTCTCATACGATTCGTTCTCTGAAGGTGAGAAGCAACGTATAGATCTAGCGTTATTGTTTACTTGGAGGATGATAGCTAAGATGAAGAATAGTGTTGCAACTAATCTTCTTATATTGGATGAGACGTTCGACTCATCTTTAGACCACGAAGGTGTTGATAATCTTATGAAGATCATCTATACTTTAGGGGACGAAACTAACATCTTTGTTATCTCTCATAAGCGAGAGTTGCTAGATGATAAGTTCGAGAACAGACTAGAAATAGTAAAAGATAAAAACTTTAGTAGGATTACATAATGGAAATAAGTGCATCGACGGTAAAGATACTACAGAACTTTGCCAGTATAAACAGTAATGTTGTTATTCAACCGGGTAATAAGATTATGACTATTGCTGAAGCTAAGAACGTTCTTAGTGAAGCTACTGTAACTGAACAGTTTGATAAACAAGTAGGTATATATGACTTGCAGAACTTCTTAAGTGTGCTTGACCTAGTTGATAATCCTTCGGTTCAATTTAAAGAAAACAATATGGTTGTCGGCGGTAACGCAGGACGTGCTATGGTAAAGTATTACTATGCTGATCCTGAGATGCTAACTACGATCGGAAAACCTATTAATATGCCTAAAGCAGATGTGTCGTTTACGTTAGAGCAGTCTACGTTAAACGGTCTTAAGAAAGCTGCTGGCGTCTTTGGTCATAGTCAAGTATTGATTGAGCCTGATAATGGTTCGGTTAAACTGACTGTTGTTGATCCAGAGAATAGTACTGCTAATACTTACTCTATTATGGTTGAGGGTGAGTATAACTCAGAAGACTTTAGCTTTGTGCTAAACATAAACAACCTTAAAATTATTGCTGATGACTATCAAGTCGATATCTCATCTAAACTTATATCACAATTCTCTAGTGTCAATCACGAAGTTAAGTACTGGATTGCTCTAGAAAAAACATCTACTTATGGAGGCTAAGATGGCTAAAGAAGAAACAAACACACCAGATCACTCAGAAATTTATGATCTAGCTAATCGAACATCACGCAGTACTGTTGCTGTTATTGACGCGCTTACAGGTCGCGGAGCATTCAAAGGCGAAGAGCTATCGACTATTGGTCAGCTTCGTGATCAATGCTTGCAATCAATTCAGTTGTGTGAATCATATCAACAAGAACAGGCTACTGAATCGGAGTAGATTTATTAACCTAAGTGAGCTATACTATATTTTTATTATGAGGTTAATATGTCGAAAGATTTTCTATGGGTAGAGAAGTACCGCCCGCAAACTATTCAGGATACTATACTACCTGAACAGCTAAAGAGTACGTTACAGGCTATTGTAGATACTGGTGAAATACCTAATATGATGTTCACCGGTACTGCTGGCTTAGGTAAGACTACTGTTGCTAAAGCTATGTGTAAGCAACTAGGACTTGATTATATAACTATAAACGGGTCCGAAGAAGGAAACATCGACACGTTGAGAGGTAAGATTAAGCAATTTGCCTCTAGTGTATCATTGCAAGGCGGCTATAAGGTTGTTATACTTGACGAGGCAGACTATCTGAATCCTCAATCTACTCAACCTGCCTTGCGTGGCTTTATCGAAGAGTTCTCTAATAACTGTAGGTTTATACTTACATGTAACTTTCGGAACCGTATTATCGAACCCTTACATTCTCGATGTGGTGTGTATGAGTTTAATACGTCTAAGAAAGATATGGCAACCCTTGCTGGATTATTCTTTACTCGCTTTACTACTATACTAGATGACGAAGGTGTTACTTATGATAAGAAGGCTGCGGCTGATCTTATTATGAAGCATGCTCCTGATTGGCGTAGAGTACTAAACGAAGGTCAAAGATTGTCTATTGCAGGATCTATCGATGCATCTGTAAGTGTTGTATCGAGTGATATGTTTGCTACTCTATGTAAACATCTTAAGGCAAAAGACTTTAAGTCTATGCGTAAGTGGGTCGTAGATAGTATGGATATCGATACCGTTGCCATATTTAGAGGACTATACGATAATATGAATGAGTTTGTAGTACCTGCTTCTATACCTCAATTGATTCTTATACTTGCTGACTATCAGTATAAAGATTCGTTTGTGGCTGATCATGAGCTTAATACTGTTGCTTGTATGACTGAGATTATGGCTAACGTGGAGTTTGTCTGATGAATCCTTTTACCTATCTTAATAGTATTAACTTCTCTAAAGAAGATGTTATGGTCGATGACGTTGCTGAGAAAGGCTATAACTCCTTTCTTATTAATCGATCTATGTCATACTTCTATGATACTGTTGGCATTGCAAATGTAATGAATCGTTATCATCACCTGGATAATAAACTACAATATCACTTTCTTATAAATATCATTCGTAAACGTAAAAGATTTTCGAAATGGATGAAACCAGAAACTGAGAGTGATATTGAAGTGATTAAAGAATACTATGGATATAGCAATGATAAAGCTAAGCAAGTACTATCCCTTCTATCACCTGAAAATATAAAAAGTATAAAACAGAAGGTGAGTAAAGGTGGAAGAAAATAATATTGTAGAATGGCAACCTCAAGACATGCTCGAGGTGGTCTTAAATGAACCAGATGATTTTTTAAAAGTCAGAGAAACATTGACTCGAATAGGAGTAGCATCTCGTAAAGATAAGAAGTTATTTCAATCTTGTCATATACTACATAAGCAAGGACGATACTTCATCGTTCATTTTAAAGAATTGTTTATGCTAGATGGAAAGAAAGCTAATCTCGAAGCTAATGATGTAGAGCGTAGAAATACTATCACAACATTACTAAGTGATTGGGGTCTTGTAGAGATACAAGGAGTAGCAGATCTTAATTGTGCTCCTCTACGTCAGATCAAGATTATTCCATTTAAAGAAAAAGCTCAGTGGGAACTTTGTCCTAAATATAATATAGGTAACAAATAGGAAAGAGACATGGCACAGTACACAATTGGTGGTGATAAGTACTTAGCAAACAACAAAACAATATACGAAGTTGTTATGCTTTCAGATAAAGACGGTAACATTATCAATTCGTTTGGCTCTGCCTCAAACATTCCTATCGCTGATGGTACAGTAACTGGTTATGGTCACGTTAATAAATTTGGTGGGACAGATGGTGATATAACAGCTGGTACTATCTGGGATGGTAATAACGGAGCTGTTACTTACCCATATCCAGCTAACGGAGTTGTTACAGTCACTTCAACAGCAAACACCGGAGCAGCGGTTCTTATCGAAGGATTAGATGCAAGCTTTGCTTCGCAGTCAGAGACTGTAGTTATAGGTGGAACTGGTACAAAGACATTCTCACGTATATTCAGAGCTAGAATGGTTGATACAAATAACGATGCAGATGTTGTTATAAATCAGGGTGGTAGTATTGCAGCTAAGATTATAGAAGATCAAGCTCAAACACTTATGGCTGTATATACAGTACCAGCTGGCAAGACTGCTTACTTAATTAAGGTAGTGATGGGCTCAGCAAAAGCTTCAACTAACTCAGCAATGAAGTATTCTTTACTTGCAAGAGAAACAGAAGATGGAAATATTTTCCAGTTTAAAGGAATTTACTATGCAGCAGGGGGACAGACATTAACAATGGATTATCCTGTCCCATTAAAGTTCATAGAAAAAACAGATATCAGAATTGATGTAACAGCAGCACAACAAACTGAGGCTAGTGCAATATTCGATATTATTTTAGTAGACAACTAAAAAATAGTTGCTTTCTAAATAAAAAATACTATATATAATATAACGATGCAGAATAATCTGGTCGTATATCAATCTTGCTTGCTCAAAAGGAGATAACAATGACAGGCTTACATACACTATTCCCCCGATCATCTTTCGTAGGTTTTGACCATCTGTTTAATGAACTAGAATGGACAGCTAAACATGCTCAAGATCATTATCCCCCACATAATATTATTAAACAAGGCGATGAGCAATATCTCATTGAATTGGCTATTGCGGGATTTACTAAGGAAGAGATCTCAGTTGAAGTTAAAGATAGAACTTTGACAGTAAAAGGAGAACACGTTTCTAAAGGTAGAGAGTTTATTCATCGTGGTATTTCTACGAAAAAATTTAAACGAACTTTTAGGCTGTCTGAACATGTAAATGTAAACGGAGCAGATATTCAGGACGGAATTCTGGCAATTGAATTGCAGTACGTCATTCCTGATGAAATGCGTCCTCGTAAAATCAATATTGGTCAAACGAGGAAAACAAATGACACAACTAATACTACTACAAGCCAGCTTCTTACAGAAAGCGATTAGCTCTCTGTTAGATCTATTTAAAGACGCAAACTCAACACGCAAGGAAATGTCAGAAGCTAGAAAGACTATCAAAGAGCTTAATAAGCTTACAGATAAAGATTTAGCTGATATCGGCCTATGTCGCGGAGACATCTGGAACGTTGCTCATAATAAGACTGACGGTTTAAGGAGACGTTTCTAATGACTGAAGCAGTAATGAAATATGCCCTTGCACCCGTGGGTGGACTCTTTAGTGGTTTTAACAGCTTCTTCCTTTCACTAGGAAAAGCAAGAGCAGCAGCTGAGCTTTCTAGAATGGGTTACCATGAAGAAGCAAAGTATCTAATGCTGACTAAAGCAGAAGACTTGTAAATGTCAATACAACTATGAAAAGGGGCTGTTGTGGCCCCTTTCCCTTTTTCAGTTGCATACTATATCGATATATACTATAATATAGTTTGTTGACACTAGGAGGCGTCATATGAACTTTTATACAAGCGTAAATCGATATGGTAATAGTATTCTATACAGAGGTATAGAAGATGGAGAGCGTGTAGCTAAGAAGGTAAAGTATATGCCTACTTTGTTTGTTAACGCTACTCATGAGACTGGTTGGTATAATCTACAGAATCAACCTGTATTACCTAAGACGTTTGATACTATGAGAGACGCTAAGGACTTTATGAAGCAGTACGAAGGTGTAGATAACTATACTGTATATGGTACTACTAATTATGTTACTCAGTATATAAACGATCGCTTTCCTGACGCTCCTAAGTTTGATCGAGATAAAGTAAACGTTACTTCTATTGATATTGAGGTAGCTTCTGACGAAGGCTTTCCGTTTGTAGAGCAAGCCGCTCATCCTGTTATCTCTATCACGATGAAAAATAATATAGATAATATATATCGAGTATGGGGATTATATGACTACAATGAAGACGATTGCACAGTTGAAGGCGTTGACGCTATCCAATATATCAAGTGTAAGGACGAGATTGATCTTCTATTATCTTGGCTGGCTTACTGGCACGATCCAAAATATTGCCCCGATATTGTTACTGGCTGGAACACTCGTCTATTTGATTTCCCATACCTCATTAACAGGGTAAAGAATATCATAGGCGGTGACGTCTATAAGAAGTTCTCTCCTTGGGGTATAGTAGATCAGCGAAATATTATGATGGCTCGTGGAGAAGTAATTGCTTACGAGATGGCTGGTATTCAGCAGTTAGATTACTATGACTTGTTTACTAAGTTCGGTTATACTTATGGTATGCAGGAGTCATATAAACTAGATCATATAGCGCATGTAGTCCTGGGAGAGCGTAAGCTCTCCTATGATGAGCATGGTTCTCTGCATGGATTATACAAGCATGACTTTCAGAAGTTCATTGACTATAATATAAAAGATGTTCAGATTGTTGATAGACTAGAAGAGAAGATGGGCTTGATTACTCTTGCTATGACTATGGCTTATAGAGGTGGAGTTAACTATTCAGAGACTTTCGGTACTGTGCAGATCTGGGACTCTATTCTATATCGTTTGCTATTCAAGCAGCAGATAGCCTGTCCTCCTAAGTTTAGTAAAGAGAAGGTTCCTTATCCTGGAGCGTATGTAAAAGATCCTCAGACTGGTATGCATGACTGGGTAGTATCGTTTGACCTTAACTCTCTCTATCCTATGATTATTGTTCAGTATAATATGAGTCCTGAGACTGTTCTTCCTGGTAAAGAGCATCTAGGATTAGATCCTGTAGAGAAGCTCTTAGGTGATGCTGATATTAATATACCTGATGGTACTACTATGGCTGCTTCTGGTGTTAAGTTTAGTAAAGATCAGGTAGGTATTATTCCTGCTATCATTAAGCAGTACTATGATGAGCGTAGACTTATTAAGAAAGCAATGCTTGATACTAAGCAAGAGTATGAGAATACTCCTACTAAACGTCTAGAGAATAAGATGACTATCTTAGAGAATCAGCAGATGTCTATTAAGATTCTTATGAACTCTTTGTATGGTGCTCTAGGTAATAAGCATTTCCGTTACTTTAATAATCACGTTGCAGAAGCTATTACTACTTCAGGTCAGCTATCTATTCGTTGGGCTGAGAATGCTATCAATAAAGAGATGAATACTGCTTTAGAGACTGACGATAAAGACTATGTGATTGCTATTGATACTGATTCGTTGTATGTTAATATGAATGAGATGGTTAAGAAGTTTAATCCTAAAGATCCTGTTAAGTTCTTAGATAAGATATGTCGTGAGCATTTCGAAGGTGTACTAGAGAAGTCATATGCTGTACTAGCTGATAAGCTAAAGGTTATGGAAAACCGTATGGAGATGTCTCGTGAGGTTATTGCTAATCGAGGTGTATGGATTGCTAAGAAGCGCTATATCTTAAACGTTCATAATAACGAAGGTGTGCAGTATGCAGAACCTAAGATGAAGATGATGGGAGTAGATGCTGTACGCTCTTCTACTCCTCAGGTATGTCGTGATAAGTTTAAGAAGATATTTAAAGTTATTATTGATGAAGGTGAGACTGCTACTCAAAGGTTTATTGCTGACTTCAAGAAGGAATGGAAGCAGCTTCCTCCTGAGTCTGTATCGTTTCCTAGAGGATGTAATATATCTAAGAAGAAAGACGGAGTACCGTTTACTTGGGCTGATAAGAAAACTATCTATAAGAAGGCTTGTCCTATCCATGTGAGAGGTGCTTTGTTATATAATCATTATATAAAGCAAGCTGGTCTAGATCAGAAGTATGAGATAATACAGAACGGTGAGAAGATTAAGTTCGTCTATCTTAAGACTCCTAACTCTATCAAAGAGAACGTTATTGCTTATGCTAACGATCTACCTAAAGAGCTTGACTTACATCGATTTATCGACTATAATAAACAATATGAGAAAGCATTCGTTGACCCTATCAAGCATCTACTCGATGCTCTTAACTGGGATGTTGAACCTGTAGCTACGTTGGAGGACTTCTTTGTATAGTATGACAATATTCAAGTCTCCTAGATGGTGGGATGCTCAGAATAGATTTGTATATGATAATAAAACTCATCGTCGTATGGACTTTGAGTCATGGGATAAGTTTACTCTGTTCCTATATAAACTATCTAAGAGAAAGCTTAACGGTAAGCAAGATGCAGAGTTAATTACTCCTGCTATATTCAAGCCTGATACTACTCGTAAGAACGAGAATGTTATTCAATGGTCTGGATGGGCAGCAGTAGATGTAGATGATCTAGTTATTGAAGGAGACTTAGAAGATGTTTTACGTGATCGTTTTGGTGAATATGATTATGTGGTGTATAGTACTGCTTCAAGTACGGATGACCATCCAAAGTTTCGAGTTGTATTCAACACTGACGTACCGATTGACTCAACTAAACTACGTCACTTCTGGTACGCTCTTAACCAAGAGCTCAACGAAATTGGAGATGCACAGACTAAAGACCTTGCTAGGATGTACTACATACCAGCGGACTATGACGGTGCTAATAACTTCTTCTACCGTAATAGTGGCGAGCCTATTGACTTGGCTGTCCTTCTCGCCAAGTGGCCATATGATGATACTAGAAATGCTCAGTCCTTTCTCGATAGACTACCTCCTGCTTTTAGAGAGCAAGTCATAGAGTATCGTAAAGGTAAACTAGATAATACTAACTTTGTATGGACGTCATATAGAGACTGTCCTTTCTGGCCTAAGAATCTAGCTGTAGAGTATATCTCTATATCAGGTACTGGTTGGTATAGACAGATGTATCGTATAATGATTGCTGTAGCTGGAAAGGCTATAGAGAAAGGATATCCTATTACGGCTACTCAGATAGTAGAGTTATGTCGTCAATTCGATATAGAGACTGGTAAATGGTATGAGAATAGACCTATGGAGGTAGAAGCGAATAACGCATTAGAATACGCATATAAAAACGGAACAGTATAAGGAGATACTAAATGACTAAAGCAGAAAGACTTCATAAATCAACTACAGCTAGAATTAAGCGTAGGACATTAAAAGCTTTATTACTAGATAAACAGGAACGTCTGTATACTAAACTCCGTAGATTGAGAAAGAAGAAATGAAAGTAGGCTTTACAGCATCTACATTTGATTTATTACACGCTGGTCACATTGCAATGCTTAGAGAGTCTAAGACGCAGTGTGACTATCTTATTTGCGCTATTCAAGTAGACCCTTCTATAGATAGGAAAGAAAAGAATAAACCAGTCCAGACATTGGTAGAAAGATATATACAGCTATCTGGAGTTAGTTATGTTGATGAGATTATACCATATCAAACAGAACAAGATCTAGAAGACATACTGAATACATTTCAGATTGATGTTCGCATCATTGGTGAAGAATATAAACACGGTACATTTACAGGTAGAGCTATATGTGCTAAGAGAGGTATAGAGATATACTTCAATAAAAGAGAGCATAGATTCTCTACAAGTGATTTGAGGAAGAGAGTAAATAATGCCTAAAATTTTAATTGTAGGTCACGGCTTTGTAGGTAAAGCTGTTGACTATGGTTTTAGTCATCCTAAGATAGAAAAGACAATAGTAGACCCAAAATATGGAACCACTCTTAATAATATCGATCTTGATTTATTTGACTGCACTTTTGTTTGTGTGCCTACCCCGATGGGAAACGATGGCAGCGTTGATAGTAGTATTATCGATAGCGCTCTCTCAGAATTAAAAGATGCTAAACTCGTAGTAGTTAAATCAACTGTACCTCCAGACATTGTTGCTAAATGGCCTGATCAGGTTGTTTATAATCCAGAGTTTCTTACAGAGAAATCTGCTAATGAACAATTCGTTGATCCTTCGTTTCATATACTAGGTGGTAAAGAATGGGCTACCAACAGAGTAGAAGAACTCTATACAAGGTATAGTCTATGTTCTCATTGTCCTTCATATCATATGACAAGAGAAGAAGCATCATTCGTCAAGTACTCTATCAATACATTCTTAGCTATGAAGGTTACTTTCTTTAATCAACTATACGACGCAATAGGAGAAACAAATGCAAACTTCGCAACAATTATTAAAGCTATTGGTGCTGATGATAGGATTGGGCCTAGTCATACCAAAGTCCCTGGATTTGATGGAAAGCAAGGATATGGTGGAGCATGCTTCCCTAAAGATGTTTCTGCTTTTATAAACTATAATAAACAGTTGACCTTATTGAAGGAAGCCGCTATAATAAACAATAGTTATAGACAACAATATGAACTAGACGAGAGAGAGAAACAACAACATGTCAATTATGGACAAACTAAAGAAGAACTCAAAGATCAAATCGACGGATATCCTGTCTGAATCTAAGTTCTTCACAGAAACGGATATGACACCTACAGATGTACCTATGGTAAATGTAGCGTTGTCAGGCTCAGTAGACGGAGGAGTGACCCCAGGCTTAACAGTGCTGGCTGGACCTTCTAAACATTTTAAGACATCATTCGCCTTATTAATGGCTGGTGCTTATCTTGAACGCAATGCTGATGCCGTAATGCTCTTCTACGATTCAGAGTTTGGTTCTCCTCAATCATACTTTGAGCAATTCGGTATTGATACTTCTCGTATCTTACATACCCCTATTGCTAACGTAGAAGAGCTAAAATTTGACTTGATATCTCAGCTTGAGACTATCGAGAGAGCTGATAAGGTAATCATTGTTATTGACTCTATTGGTAACCTAGCATCTAAGAAAGAACTAGATGATGCTATCAATGAGAAGTCAGTAGCAGATATGTCACGTGCAAAGGCTCTTAAGGGTCTATTCCGTATGACTACTCCTTATCTTACTATGAAAAATATACCTATGCTGGCTATCAATCATACCTATAAAGAGATAGGATTGTTTCCTAAAGATGTAGTTGGTGGTGGTACAGGTATCTATTACAGTGCTGATAATATTTGGATCTTAGGACGTCAGCAAGATAAAAAAGGTACAGAGATTCAAGGATATCATTTTGTTATTAATGTGGAGAAAAGTCGTTATGTTAAAGAGAAGTCAAAAATACCTATTACAGTTTCTTGGGAGGGTGGGGTACGTAAGTATTCTGGTCTCTTGGATTGTGCTCTCGCTGGTGGCTATGTTGTTAAGCCTTCTAACGGATGGTACGCTATGGTTGACCCATCAACTGGCGAAATCGGAGGTAAAGTTAGATACGATGCTACGCTCGAAAAATCGTTTTGGGATCCAATATTTGATGGATCAGATTTCAAAGATTTCTTAAAGAAGCAATATCAGATAGGACATAAGTCCTTAGTAAGTATGGATGACATAGTGGAGAGTGTTGATGGTTAGTATACCAGGTATGTTCGAGCAGAACAAAGAGTTTGAGTTAATCCCTGGTGATGATGATCATTGGCATATTCGAATCAAAGAAGGAGAGTTTATTGAGTCAGTATTCTCCTTTGGAGAGATCTCTATTGATAACAAATCTGATATGATGAAGTTTAATGTTACGTTACATTCTAGTCCTGATGAAGAACTTACAACTGATAACTTGCACTTTCAACGATATGCAGGTAAAATACTAGAGAGCGTAATGTTTGAAAACCTAAGTGAAATGAGTAAGAATGAACAATAATCTAGAGCAGCTTATACTTCGTCATCTATTGATCGAAGAATCGTTTATGCGTAAGGTGCTACCCTTTATTAAGCCTGAATACTTTCAAGGCGTGACAAGACAATTGTTTCTAGAGATAGGTAAGTTTGTTGCTAAATACAACAAGCTACCTACTATAGATGCTTTTAAGATTGAGATAGATCAAAGCGGTCGTTATAACGATGATCAGTATACTGCTGCTATGGAGATGCTTCCTAGCATCTTTGATGATGTATCTAAGAAAGCAGATAAGGAATGGCTTGAAGATACTACTGAGAAGTGGTGTCAAGATAGAGCTATACATAATGCGATTATGGAGAGTATCTCTATAATTGACGGTAAGCATCAAGAGCTTACTAAGAACGCTTTGCCTGATTTATTACAGAAGGCGTTAGCAGTAACGTTTGACTCATCAGTCGGTCACGACTATATCGAGAATGTAGAGGAACGTTATGACTTCTATCACGAGCAAGAAGAAAGAATACCTTTCGATCTGGAATACCTTAACCGAATCACAAAAGGTGGTATTCCTAATAAAACTCTCAATATTGCGCTCGCAGGAACCGGAGTAGGTAAGTCACTCTTTATGTGTCATATGGCTGGTAACATACTAAGCCAAGGTAGAAACGTCCTATATATTACTATGGAGATGGCTGAAGAGCGTATCGCTGAACGTATAGATGCTAATCTACTTAACATACCTATTGATCAATTAGAGAATATCGCTAAGCCTATATTTAAGAGTAAGGTAGATGATATTGCTTCTAAGACTAATGGTAAGTTAATCATAAAAGAATATCCAACAGGCGCGGCTAACTCTAGTCATTTCAGAGCGCTCTTAAACGAACTAAAGCTTAAACGTAACTTTGTACCGGAGATTATCTTTATTGACTATCTTAATATCTGTGCATCTGCTCGTATGAAAGCTATGGGAGGATCGATCAATTCTTATACGTATATTAAAGCTATTGCCGAGGAGTTACGTGGCCTTGCTGTTGAGTTCAACGTACCGGTCTTCTCTGCAACGCAAACGACACGTTCAGGTTTTACTAGCTCAGACCCTGGGCTTGAAGATACGTCCGAGTCTTTTGGACTACCCGCTACCGCTGACTTAATGATTGCTCTTATATCATCTGAAGAGTTAGAAGCTCAAGGACAGATAATGGTTAAGCAGCTTAAGAATAGATATAACGATCCTGGTAAGTATAAACGTTTTGTACTAGGCGTTGATAGAGCTAAGATGAGATTAATGGATGCAGATAATCCAACTGAAGGTGTTGTAGATGACTCACCAGCATTCGATAAGTCTCAAGTAAACGAACGATTCAAAGATTTTAAAATGGAGTAGCTAAATGGCACAAAAAGGTATCACTAACAGTAAGAAGACAAGTATCGGTAAAGGTAATGTAAAAACGTCTTCTATGAATAAACATAAACGCCGATCATATAAAAAGTCTCGAGGTCAAGGATAATGCATGTCAGACTATTATCGCACAGTCAACCCGTACGGCATGTACATTCAGGCGAACCAGGAATTATGGGCCTCGAAAACATCCAAGACCTCGTCGCTTATTGCGCCCGTGTCTCCAATCCATCGAACCAAGCTAACACCAAAACGACACCCAAGCTGCTCGAGTACCTTATTAAGCATAAGCACTGGAGCCCGTTCGAAATGGCGTCAGCATGTATGGAAATTACAACAACTAGAGACATCGCTCGACAGCTGCTAAGACATAGATCATTTGCATTTCAAGAGTTCTCTCAACGCTATGCTGATATTAGAGAGTTAGATGACTCTGTAGTAATACGTAAAGCAAGACTACAAGATGAAAAGAATAGACAGAATAGCGTTATAACAGATGATACTTCTCTACATGTTCAGTGGGAACAACATCAACGTAATGTATGGCATTCAGCTATGACTGCTTACAAATGGGCAATCGAAAATGGTATTGCTAAAGAACAAGCACGAGTTGTACTACCAGAAGGTAATACAGTATCTCGTCTGTATGTGAATGGAACAATTAGATCATGGATACATTATATCGAATTGCGATCAGCTAATGGTACGCAAAGAGAGCATATGGATCTAGCTAAAGCAACAGCTGAGGCTATAAGTAAAATATACCCAAACATATCTAATTTTATTCAGGAGTAAATTAAATGCATAGTCGTCAGAAGCATCTATCAACATACTATTCAGATCACGGAGAAGGAAAAGCAGAAATCTGGTTTGATTTCAAAGAAGAGCTTGCCTTTATTAAATATTTAGACGATAATGATGTTATGTTCTTTGAAGAGAGCTTTCCTAATAACTCGATTAGTTATGTGGAAGATGCTGCTGAGAACTGGGCTTTAGGAATAAAGAAATTGAAAGGATATAAACAAATTGCCTTATTATAGTACAAAAACATACGGACATAACATCGGACTATCAGCGGTGTTCCGTCAACCTAATGCAGATCATTCTCATTGTCATCTATTGCATGGATACAGTTTAGGCTTTAAGTTTACCTTTGCTTGTGAGCATCTAGATAATAAGAACTGGGCTGTTGACTTTGGAGGTTTAAAACCAATCAAAGCATGGTTAGAAGATAGCTTCGATCATAAGACAGCTATTGATAGAGCTGATCCTCATATGGATGTGTTTCTAGATCTAGAGAAGAAAGGTCTTATTGACCTTAGAGTCTTTGATGGTGTAGGTGCTGAGAAGTTTGCTTATCATGCATTTAAGTTTGCTGATAATCTTATTAAGGAGAAGACAGGTGGTAGATGTTGGGTGCACTCAGTAGAGTGTTCAGAGCATGGAGCTAACAGCGCTATCTATGGGTTATAATTATGGTTAAAGCTATACTTGATAAAAAGTTTCTAAAGGTTGAGCAGGATTCTGATGGAGAACTATTCCTTGAGTTTCCTGACGATCTATTAGATACTATGAATTGGAAGCCAGGTGATACTATTATCTGGACTGAGCTTCCTAATGGTAATGGATATAATGTAGAGAAGGCGAAGACGCATGACGGATAAGAAGTACATCTATAGTGAAATATTTCATTCAATACAAGGTGAAGGACATTATACAGGTGTACCTACGGCATGGATTAGATTCTTTCTATGTAACTTACAATGTGATGGCTTTGGTCAGAAGTTTCCGACTAAGCCTGATACATATGAACTACCTTATGCAGACTTTGATGCTCACTCTGTTGATAGAGTAGAAGATCTACCTGTATGGGATAAAGGTTGTGACTCATCATATACTTGGTCTAAGAAGTTTAAGCATCTTATGGGTCAAGCTACTGGTGCAGAGTTAGCTCAGAAGCTAGTAGACATTATGAAGAATGAGCATAATCCTGATGGATTGTTTATGCATCCTTTATCTAAGCAGCATAACCATCTTTGTATTACTGGTGGTGAGCCTCTGATGCGTCATGCTCAGAATGCTTTTATTGACATTTATAATAGTCTAGGTGATAATATTCCGTCATCTATTACATGGGAAACTAATGGTACTCAGAAGCTATCAGATGACTATAAGAATCTGATACAGAGTGAATCATTTAAACCTGAAGCGTTCTTCTCTGTATCACCTAAGCTATGGACAGTAGCAGGTGAGAAGAGAGAGAAGGCTATTAAACCTGAGA
>FZLS01000037.1 GCA_900197625.1 Rhodobacteraceae bacterium Water-Bin34
CAGACCTTCAAGGTTAGCAAAGTTTAGTCTAGCATTGCATTGTGTTGCTACTATTGGTTTTGCATGCAAAGCAACTCCCATACCAGCTTTAGTCAGCATGCCTAAATCATTCGCACCATCACCAACAGCTATAACATCATCATATGAATAATTTAGCTTTTTTGATATATCCATTAATGCATCAACTTTTGCTTGCTTACCAAGAATAGGAAACTGAACTTCGCCAGAGAGCTTATTGTTTTTATGAAGGAGCGTATTTGCTCGGTTTTCATCAAATCCAAGTATTTTAGATATAGCGTCAGTGAAATCTGTAAATCCGCCTGAAACCAAAGCACAATAAGAACCATTGGTTTTCATAGTCTTTATTAAACTTACAGCACCTGGCATTAATGTAATTCGTGTTTTCAAAACACTAGTAATAATTTCTGAACTCAAGCCTTTCAGTAATTTGACACGTTCAACAAGAGCTTCTTCAAAATCCAATTCACCATTCATAGCTCTTTTGGTTATTTCAGCGACACGTTCTCCTGCACCAGCCTCATCAGCCAATTCATCGATACATTCTTGTTCTATTATTGTACTATCCATATCAGCTAAAAGTATCTTTTTTCGACGATTTTTTATTGGTTGAAGTACAATGTCTATTTCAAGTTTTTGGAGTTTTTTCCAAACTACCTCAAAGTTTATTGGCTCTGATTGTAAGGGTATGTCTATCGCAATATTATCATCTAAAACATTATATTGTGTGCCACCTAGATCTTTAACAACTTGTTTTAAAATTAGCGCTGATAAATTTTTATTATTACTATTTGCTATTAAAGTTGCGACGTACATTTTTCATGCCCTAAAAAATATTTATAATGATAATTAGCTTTATGAGGATTTTACGTAATATTCCAGAAGGAAGGCTTGTGTAATTGTTTTTTTTTACATAAACGCATCAGTGGGACACCCTTCCCCAACGAAGGGCAATTATCTGTAAGGATAGATATTATGAAAATAGAAAAACCGGACGTTCGTCCGAACAATCCCCAATTCTCTTCTGGACCTTGCGCAAAACCGTCTACTTGGACGCTTGATGCATTATCTAATGCAGCACTTGGCAGATCTCACAGAGCTAAAATTGGTAAAGACAAACTCTTAAAAGCAATCGAATCCACTCGCGAAATTCTAAAAATACCAGAAAATTATAAAATTGGAATTCTTCCAGCTTCAGACACTGGGGCAGTTGAAGCCGCAATGTGGTCTATACTTGGTGAGCGTCCTGTAGACATGTGCTCCTGGGAAAGTTTTGGTGCAGGTTGGGTAACTGATGTTGTAAAGCAATTAAAGTTAGATAACGTTACCCATCACGTGGCAGATTATGGAAAACTACCTGAACTCACTAATATAAACTTTGATAATGATGTTGTTTTTACCTGGAACGGGACAACTTCTGGCGTAAAGGTACCAAATGGAGATTTTATACCAGAAAACCGAAAGGGCCTAACAATATGCGATGCAACGTCTGCGGCTTTTGCCCAAGATTTACCTTGGGATAAATTAGATGTGACAACATTTAGTTGGCAAAAAGTATTAGGTGGTGAGGCTGCTCACGGCATGCTTATATTATCACCAAATGCTATAAAGCGTCTTGAAAGCTATACTCCACCGTGGCCCTTACCTAAAATTTTTAGACTGACAAAAGGTGGCAAATTAATTGATGGGATCTTTAAAGGTGCCACAATAAATACACCTTCAATGTTAGCAGTCGAAGATTATTTATTTGCACTTGATTGGGCAAAAAAACAAGGTGGCAAAGATGGCTTAATAGCAAAAGCAGATGCAAATTTAAATATTATATCAAATTTTGTTGATGATAATGATTGGATTGGGTTTTTAGCCGAAAATAAAAATACACTATCTAATACATCTGTGTGTTTGAAAATTATTGATCCACGCGTAACGAGTTTGAATTCAGAAGGCCAAGTAAAATTTGCAAAATCTCTTGTTAAAGTTTTGGATGACGAGGGCGTTGCATATGATATTGGTTCATACAGGGATGCACCAGCTGGTTTACGTATTTGGACAGGTGGAACAGTTGAAAAGCAAGATCTTCAATCATTAATGCCTTGGTTAACTTGGGCATTCGAAACACAAATTTCAAATCTATAGTTTTAGCAAAATTTATTTTTGCAATTTTATAAATATAATTTAGAGGAGGCTTAAATGCCTAAAGTACTTGTATCTGACAGCTTATCTGAAACAGCTGTTCAAATTTTTCGTGACAACAACATCGATGTAGATTTTTTACCAAAACTGGGCAAAGATAAAGACGCCCTTTTTGCAAAAATTAGCGAATATGATGGTTTGGCAATTAGGTCTGCAACAAAAGTTACAGAAAAATTGCTCAGCGCTGCCACAAATTTAAAAGTTATTGGCCGTGCAGGAATTGGGGTTGATAATATTGACCTAAAGGCTGCTTCAAAAAAAGGTGTAATTGTTATGAATACACCTTTTGGGAATATGATCACAACAGCTGAACATGCTATTGCTATGATGTTTGCAGTCGCTAGGCAGATCCCAGAAGCATCAGAATCTACCCATGCTGGCAAATGGGAAAAATCAAAATTTATGGGTGTTGAGTTAACAAATAAGGTACTTGGCTTAGTTGGCGCCGGTAATATTGGGTCAATTGTTGCATCTCGTGCACTTGGTTTGAAAATGAAGGTATTAGCATATGATCCATTCTTATCTGAAGAGCGAGCCAAAGAATTAGGCGTTACAAAAGTTGAACTTGATGAACTATACAGTAAATCTGATTTTATAACTCTTCATGTTCCAAAAACAGATGCAACAGCAGGAATGATTTCTGAAGAAGCAATTAATAAAATGAAACCAGGCGTTCGTATTGTTAATTGTGCACGTGGCGGATTGGTAGATGAAACTGCTTTAGCAAAAGCACTTAATTCAGGCCATGTAGCAGGCGCAGCATTTGATGTATTTTCAGTCGAACCCGCAACAAATAGTCCATTGTTTAATTTAAAAAATGTTGTTGTAACTCCCCATCTAGGAGCAGCAACAACTGAAGCACAAGAAAATGTTGCACTTCAAGTTGCAGAACAGCTTAGCGACTATTTAAACAATGGCGCCGTATCTAATGCAATAAACATGCCATCGATCACTGCAGAAGAAGCACCCATATTAGGCCCGTTTGTAAAATTATCACAACACCTGGGAGCTTTTGCTGGTCAATTAACAAATGAACCAATCACAGAAATAAATATTACATATGATGGTAAGGTTGCAGACATGAACACCAAAGCGTTGGCTTCTGCTGCGATTGCTGGGGTAATGCAAGCACAGAATCCAGATGTAAATATGGTATCTGCACCTATAATTGCTACTGATCGGGGAATAAAAGTTTCCAATACCACACAAGAAAAATCAGGTGTATTTGACAGTTATATAAAACTAACTGTTAAGACAAAGGAACGTGAAAGATCAGTTGCTGGTACTGTCTTCAGTGATGGAAAACCACGCTTTATCCAAATTAAAGGCATTAATATCGATGCAGAAGTGGGTTCTCACATGCTGTACACTACAAACAAAGATATCCCTGGTATTATTGGAACATTAGGTCAAACTATGGGCGAACATGAAGTAAACATAGCTAACTTTACATTAGGTAGAAAAGATATTGGTGGAGATGCAATAGCTTTACTCTATCTGGATTGTGCTCCAAATCAAAATGCTATGGAAAGTCTCCAAAAAACTGGCATATTCCAAACTGTCAGTGCTTTAAAATTTGAAGTTTAAAACAACAACAAAATGGATGGATAAAAATCCATCCATTTTAATACACCTTTATTCTAATCTAAATCTAATCCCATCATATCAAATGAGATTTCTGCTAACTCTTCAGGGTGTCCAGCAAGCATATCAGCTTCAGCCATTCGCAATTCATCAGCTTCACCATAGCCCCAAAGCGCACCTATATTATTAATATCATTATTTTTTGCACCAAAAATATCCATTTGGCGATCACCTACCATTATGCATTTTCTAGGGTCAAAACCCGTTTCATCTAAAGCAAATTGTAACAATGATGATATGTCGGAATTGGTTCCATCTAACTCAGATCCAAAAACATGAGTAACAGCATCCGATATCCCAAAATGTTGAACTACCTGATTGGCAAAAGCATGAGGTTTAGATGTTGTAATAAATAAGCCCACATCGGCTGTGATCAATGTATCAAACATTTCAAAAACACCATCATAAATTTCGGCATCAAACATTGCCTCTTCTTGGTAAAATTCACGATATAAATTTATAGCTTCCGCTACTTCACCATGTGGTCCAAGAAAATTGGCCAAAATGTGTGGCAAGCTAGAACCAATCATACCTCGTAATTCATCAGAACTTGGTTCAATTCCTGCTGTTTCAATTAATGCATGTTGTAGTGATTGGATTATTCCAGACTGACTATCTAATAATGTCCCATCTAAATCAAAGAAAATATTAAGCATTAATCTTACTTCCCAATAAAAATATTACATATACGTTATTTATATATGTATTAAAAAATATCAGTGATGTGTATCACTGGGCTGGTTCTTTTTTTCTTCAAAAAAAGGGGTGAGCTGATAAACAATAACAGAATTTTCATCCAGTGCCTGTTGCATGAGTTTACGTTCTTCTTCGCTTATATCATGTCCCTCTTGAAGGCGCTCATCTAAAGTACCATAACCAGTTACATCCAAAGGTGCTAAATCAGCTTGCTTCAAGATAGCGACTGTTTCTCGGACTGCTTCTGGTTCATCAACTCCTGATGCAAAGCACATAATTGCACCGCCAGTAGCACCTTTTGGCAATCCATCATTAGGATTACGGCCGACTTCAACTAATAGAGTGAATACCAATTGAGGTCGTTTTATTTTTTTGTCTGTCATATGATAAACTATAAATAACCCTCATAAATGAGGGAAGCGTTAACACAAAATTAAATCACAAAAGCTTAATCACGTAATAATTCATTTATTGATGTTTTTGATCTCGTTTTAGCATCAACCTTTTTTACAATCACTGCACAATATAGATTTACACCTTTAGAAGGTAGAGACCCAGCTACAACAACAGATCCAGATGGAACTTCACCATAAGTAATCTCTCCACTTTCACGATCAAATATTTTAGTTGATTGTCCAATAAATACTCCCATGCCCAAAACAGAACCTTCACGGACAATACAACCTTCAACCACTTCAGATCTTGCACCTATGAAACAATTATCTTCAATTATAGTCGGACCAGCTTGCATTGGCTCTAAAACACCACCAATACCAACTCCACCAGAAAGGTGAACATTTGCACCAATTTGCGCACATGAACCAACAGTGGCCCAAGTATCAACCATTGTTCCTTCACCTACGTGAGCACCCAGATTAACAAATGATGGCATCAATACCGCGCCGGGAGCAATATATGCAGATTTTCTAACTATACAATTTGGGACAGCACGAAACCCAGCTGATTGAAAATCAGATGCATTCCAGCCTTTAAATTTACTGTCTACCTTGTCCCACCAAGTTCCACCTTGTGGGCCACCTTCTTGGATTTCCATATCTTGAATTCTGAAACCTAAAAGAACCGCTTTTTTGGCCCATTGATTTACATGCCAATTACCATTTTCTTTTGGCTCAGCTACCCGTAATTTCCCACTATCTAGTGCTTCAAGCGTTGCTTCGATTGCATCACGAGTTTCCCCCATTGTAGCAGATGAAATTTCATCGCGCGCTTCCCAAGCTGATTCAATGGCAGTTTCCAATTGAGAGTTTGACATAATTACTTCTCCAAGACTTAAGATTCTAATATTCTTTAAACCCTATAGAGATAAGAAGCGATCCCTGCAATGAAACTTCGAAATAGAATTTTAATATATGGGTTAAAAATTATTCGCTATTCAATACTGCAATACATTGCTTAGGCAAATCAGCCATAGTGTATTCTCTTGGGTGTTTTTTAGATTTAGGTGTAATCTTATTAGGGTCTATTTTGATAGGTTCTAAAGCTTTTGTAATCCACCAATTTAAAGTTTCATCACAGCCTATTCCACCCTTTGATAGATATTGAACAGTTGGCTTTTGCGTTTTACAAAACGAAGCGTCCTTTGGACATTTTAACCTTACATGAAAATGAAAATTATGTCCCCAATATGGACGTATTTTTTGCAGCCAATCTCTATTGCCAGATTCATGATTGCACATATAAATTTTAACTGGAGCTGTTACAAAAATACGATCAACACTTGGATCATTTGCAGATAATTTTAAAATCTCCATATGATCTTTAGTCCAATTGGAGCTTATAGTTTTTTTGTTTTTAGCTCTAACATCAATTGAAGAAATACTTTCTCGCTCAGACTTAGTTAAATTTAAGTTTTTTGCTGGCAACATCCATATATCAACATCAAGACCCAATTGATGAGAGACATGACCTGAAATCATTGGGCCACCCCTTGGTTGTGAAATATCACCAATATAAATTCCGTTCCAACTTGTTTCTTTAGCCACAGCCTTACTTAATCTTTCTAAAAAAGATATCATATTTGGATGTCCCCAATTACGACCTCTAGACAATCGCATAACTTGCCAGGTTGGTCCACTTTCCAACATAGCTTGACCTCCAGCCAAGCATCCTTTTGAATATGAACCATATGAGTCTGGAAATTGGTTTGATGGTAATGGCATAGCACCCAATAAATAACGTGCCTGCTTTTCGGCAAAAGCAGCTTGAACGCTGAAAGCTATACAAAAAATCATCAATAGAATTTTTAATCTGAACATTAATTTGTGTTTACCCAAATTAATGGAAATAACCCAATTATAAAAAGCACCACTACAGGCAAGACACCTAGTTGTTGATTTTGACTAATGAAGGTTACATATCCAATTAAAGCAGGCGCCATCCACGACGTGGCACGTCCAGTCAGGGCGTATAATCCAAACGCTTCAGTCATTCTATTCCTATCTGCCTGCAAAACTAGCATCGTTCTAGAGGCTGATTGCAATGAACCGCCTGCTGCACCTATAGCGACCCCGCAAATCAAAAATAATTTGTCAGGAAAAGTGCTAAATTCATTAAGGCTAATTCCAAAAAATACATCACGAGATGTTCCTACAATAAGAATACATACTACAATCAATGTACATATACAGAATATTATAACACGTTTAGAGCCAAAATATTTATCTGCAAAACCACCTAGAAAAGTAAAAATTGCAGCAGCAATACCACTTACGATTCCAAAAATTCCAATTTGTGTTATTGACCAACCCAGTACTCCACTCGCATAAATTCCACCAAATGAATAAATACCTATGAGGGCATCACGATAAAACATTGAAGATATTAAATAAGAAGTAAGGCTTTTATTAGAGGGTAATTTTTTGATTGACCGCCATAAATCGCCAAGAGCCGTAAAAATTATTTTTTGTGAAATTTTTACTCTCTTTTCTGGAATATATAAAAAAAATGGCATCATAAATAAAACATACCACATGGCTGTTAATGGCCCTATTGATCTAGTCCCTTCACGAGCATTTGCATCCAATCCAAATATAGGCGAATTTCCTAAAAGTGTTTGACCTACATTATTTTCAGCAAAGAATAATAATGATATGAAAAGCAGTAATAATCCGCCAACATATCCAAGCGCCCAACCATTGCCAGAAAGTCGCCCAATATCATTTTTTGAACAAATTTCAGGAAGCATGGAATTTACAAAAATTTGTGATAGTTCCATTCCAAGCATCCCTATTCCAAATAAGATCAAAATACTTGTTACAGATTCCATTCCTGGAACAGCCCACCAAATACTAATCGCACCCAAAACATACAAAACAGAAAAAAATACGATCCACTTTTTTCGAAAACCACCTGTATCAGAAATTGCGCCCAATATTGGACCAAGTATTGCAAGCGTAAGGCCAACAATAGCAGTCATTACCCCCCAAAGAGACTGACCCAGAATTGGATCACCAACAACAACAGACGTAAAATATGGCGCAAATATAAAAGTAATTAGTAACGTGCTATATGGCTGAGCAGCCCAATCATATAACATCCAAGCCCAAACTTTTTTATCGTATTTTATCACAATAATATCCTCATTGAATTAAATCACAAATTTTAAAAAAGTATTAATTATTCTCTATCTTGCATAACTAGCTTAACACAGTTAGCAACATCACAGCAAAAGGAGAATAAAATGAATTCAAGTGGATCTGGTATCAGTGAAATTTTAATTATGGCTTTAGATCTTGCATGGTGGGTTGTAATAATTCAATTCATTATGAGCTGGCTTGTACAATTCAATGTATTAAACTTACGTCAGCCAATAGTTGCTCAAGCATGGTTTGGAATTAATCGTCTTACATCTCCAATATATGATAGAATAAGGCGATATGTACCTACGCTTTCTGGTATTGATTTTACTCCAATAATTGTAATCTTTGGAATCAGAGCCATTCAAGTACTTCTATATAAAAACCCTTTCTAAAATAAGATCTTGTGATGCAAGTTTATCTTTCTAGGAATTAATAAGTATAAAGTCTAAGAAATTAAGATTTATTATTTCGGGCTGCCAATAATTTTAAACGTAATGCATTAATTTTAATAAAACCTGCTGCATCAGTCTGATCATATGCTCCAGCATCATCTTCAAATGTTACATGAGCTTCAGAATATAAGCTGTCATCTGACCATCTGCCAATAGTTTGCACGGAACCTTTATATAGTTTCAAACGAACCGTACCATTTACATGCTCTTGGCTTGCATCGATCAAAGCCTGTAACATTTCTCGTTCTGGGCTATACCAAAAACCATTATATATTAATTCAGCATATTTAGGCATTAACTCATCTTTTAAATGTGCAGCTCCACGATCCAATGTAATTGACTCAATTCCCCGATGCGCTTCAAGCATGATTGTACCACCTGGAGTTTCATAAACTCCACGCGACTTCATACCAACAAATCTTCCCTCTACTAAATCCAATCGACCAATACCGTGCTTACCACCCAAATCATTTAATGAAGTCAACATCTCAGCCGGAGTTAAATTTACTCCATCCAAGGAGGTTGGATCACCTTTTGTATAGCCAATTTCAATATATTCAGCATCATTTGGCGCTTTTTCAGGGCTAACCGTGCGTTGATATACATAATCAGGGGCTTCAATTGATGGATCTTCCAATACTTTACCTTCAGATGATGTGTGTAATAAATTTGCATCCACTGAAAAAGGTGCTTCTCCTCTTTTATCTTTGGCGATGGGTATTTGATGTTTTTCAGCAAATTCTAGAAGTTTTGTTCTACTTGATAAATCCCACTCTCTCCATGGCGCAATAACTTTAATATCTGGATTTAATGCATATGCAGATAGTTCAAATCTGACTTGATCATTCCCTTTGCCTGTTGCTCCATGAGCCACTGCGTCCGCACCAACCTGTGCAGCAATTTCAACAAGTCTTTTTGAGATAAGTGGGCGTGCTATAGATGTACCTAGTAAATAGAGTCCTTCGTAAACAGCATTCGCCCTAAACATTGGAAAAACAAAGTCGCGAACAAATTCTTCTCGGACATCTTCAATAAAAATATTTTCAGCTTTAATACCCAATAACTCTGCCTTTTTTCGAGCTGGGTCTAATTCTTCTCCTTGGCCTAAATCAGCAGTAAAAGTTACAACTTCACAGCCATATTCAATTTCCAACCACTTTAAAATGATTGAGGTATCAAGACCCCCTGAATAAGCTAAAACAACTTTTTTTGGCGCTGACATTTTTTACTCCGTGAATACTATCAAATTTAACATCGTTTATGTGGTTTAATCATTGCGAGCAAGACCTTGATTGTTAGATAAAAAGTATATGATGAAATAGTCTGTTGTTTAGTTAATGTTGTAAGTATTTTAAAATTGATTGTGATAAATTTTATAAACGTTTAAATCTTTTTAAAAATCCTATACTTTAAAATAAAAAGTAAGAAGACATAGAGAGGCTTCATAGTGTCATCATTTCAAAAGTCAGCAGAAAATACCTGTCTAAAAATGAGAGCTTTATTTCCTGAAACACCTCTTCAGAAGAATGAATATCTTTCAAATATTTATGGGGCAAATATTTATCTTAAGAGAGAAGATTTATCCCCAGTAAGGTCATATAAAATTCGTGGTGCTTTTAATGCCATGAGCAAAGCTATTAAAGCTGGTAAAACACCAAAGTTTGTTTGCGCTTCAGCTGGCAACCATGCACAAGGTTTTGCTTATGCATGTCAACACTTTGGTGTAAAAGGCCGAATATATATGCCAGTCACTACACCACAACAAAAAATAACAAAAACTGCAAGTTTTGGTGGTAACAATATTGAAATCATAATGCAGGGAGATTATTTCGACGAAACCCTAAAAGCTGCTGAAGTGTATTCTGATAAAACTGGCGCAGAAATGCTTCCTCCTTTTGACCATCTTGATGTTATAGAAGGCCAAGCATCAGTCGGTGTTGAAATCCTAAATCAACTAGAAACACCACCTGATATGATAATAACTCCAGTTGGTGGTGGTGGATTATCTTCTGGGTTAGTTAAATATTTTAATACCCAGAAAATTGATTTTAAATTCTGTGAACCCATGGGAGGGCGGAGTCTTTATCAATCCTTAAAAGAAAAGAGCTTAATTACACTAGATCATGTAGATAATTTTGTTGATGGGGCTGCTGTTGCCAGAATAGGTGATAATAATTTTGACATATTAAAAAATCAGAATATCGAAAATGTATTAGGTATTCCTGAAGGACGAATTTGTGCAACTATTACTGAAATGTTAAATATAGAAGGTATTGTGCTCGAGCCCGCAGGTGCATTATCGATTGATGCGTTAAAGGATGTAAGAGATCAAATTGTAGGAAAAAATATTGTTTGTATTACTTCAGGAGGAAATTTTGATTTTGAAAGGTTACCAGATATAAAAGAAAGGGCTCTTCGCTTTGAGGGTTTAAAAAAATATTTTATTCTGCGAATGCCTCAGCGTCCCGGAGCATTAAAAGATTTCTTAAATTTACTTGGCCCTAATGATGATATAGCACGATTTGAATATTTAAAAAAATCTGCACGTAACTTTGGATCTGTATTATTAGGTATCGAAAGTGGATCTGTTGAAGGTTTTAATGAGCTTTGTAAAAGAATGAAAGATAATGGATTTTCTTACGAAGATATCACAGATGATGATGTATTAGCGCAAATTTTGATTTGAGGCTATTATGTTAAAAATTCAAAGTTTTGGTAACAAGTCTAATTTCCCTGATTTATTAATAGTACACGGTTTGTTTGGCTCTGGAAGAAATTGGCGAGCAATCGCACGAAATATTTCAGCTGATCGTCAAGTACATATTGTAGATATGAGAAATCATGGCGAAAGTTTTTGGAATGATGATAATTCATACGAATCTATGGCTGAAGACCTTAAAGAGGTTATCTCTTCTCTTGAAGGTCCTGTAGATGTCTTAGGTCATTCAATGGGTGGCAAAGCAAGTATGGTATTGGCAATTAATAACCCAAATTTAATAACCAAATTATTAATTGTTGATATTGCCCCCACTCAATACAAACACGATCAATCAATGAACATTTCAATTATGAAAAATTTACCAATTGCTGATTTAGCACGAAGATCAGATGCAGATCAAATTTTACAAAAAAAATTGCCAAATAACTCTTTAAGAGCATTTTTCTTACAAAGCCTTATAATTTCATCAACCGGAAACACATGGCAATTAAATTTAGATGCATTAGAAAAAAATATGGATAAAATTATTGGATTCCCAGAAATTAAGGGAAGATTTAATGGTATGACGCTATTTTTAAAAGGGGAGTTATCTGATTATATTTCTGAACAGCATTTAGAAAATATCAATTTACTTTTTCCCAAAAATGAAATTATCACAATTAAAAACGCTGGGCATTGGGTGCATGCTGAAGCTACAAAAGATTTTTTACTAGTCGTTAAAAAATATCTATCAAATAACTAAAAAGAACTTAGCCTAGTTTTTAAAAATGTTTTTAAAAATGCAGCATCGCCATCTGAAGCCAACTTATTAATTACAGCTCTTGGTTCAGACCAGTAAGCTGTATGATCAAGTTCTGTTGGCTCTCCGACTTTACGAATTGCTCGTGCAATATAAATATGGCAAACTTTTCGTGCATGAAAATTATATTCAGGCATAAATGTAAAACGTTGATAGGCCCCAAATCGGTATAAAATAGAAATACGCCAACCAGTTTCTTCACGTACTTCTCTATGAAGAGCCGTCATTGGATTTTCACCTAGATCTATTCCTCCTCCAGGTAATTGCAACTCAGGTTCAGGGGTTTTTTGTAATGTACATAAGATTTTTTTACCTAATAAAATTATGCCGTAGGCGCCTGGCCTATCCAAATACGTTTGATTTATATCTTTAGGATGACCATATCTTCTCATGGAGGTTTTTTATCAAAAATAATTCTCGTGACCAGCATTTAATTGCGCTTTTGCAAAAAGATGATTATGGGAAACTAAGTTTGAAGCGGATTTATAAAAATGAATACTAACGAACATCATGAAGGCTGGGATGAGCAAGTTTTACCATTTCAATTGGATGCAGCAAATATAAGAGGTCGAATTGCTAGGTTAGATACACTCTTAGATAACGTTTTGCGCCAACATGATTATCCACCACAAGTTTCAGCATTAGTGGCTGAAGCAGTTATGCTTACGGCATTGATAGGTCAAACAATAAAATTACGTTGGAAACTTAGTCTTCAAATTCGTGGTGATGGCCCAATCCGTATCATTGCCACTGATTACTATGGTCCAAGTGAAGATGGGGAGCCAGCAAAAATTCGCGCTTATGCAAGTTATGACACAGAGCGTTTAAATGAAACTGAAGTTTCTGGCTTTGATAATATTGGAAAAGGTATGTTTGCAATATTAATGGATCAAGGCGAACACATGAAACCTTACCAAGGTATTACACCATTATCACAAGGATCGTTATCAAAATGTGCTGAAACTTATTTTGCACAATCTGAACAATTGCCAACACGATTTCAAGTAATTGTAGGTGAGTCTTCAGCCCCTGGTGAGAAAAAGTCATGGAGAGCTGGAGGGGTAATGCTACAACACATGCCAAAAGCGTCTCCCTTAATGGCAAAAGATCTACCGAGCTCTCCAGATGGATTATTATCTGCAGACGATTTACTTTCTGGTGACGAAGGTGCTGATGATTGGAATAGAGTAAATATTCTTTTAGACACAGTTGAAGAAATTGAATTAATTGGACCTAATGTATCCCCCCCACAACTACTGCATAGGCTTTTTCATGAAGAAGTTCCTAGGGTATTTGAAACTCAAACAGTGAAATTTGGTTGCTCGTGTGGAGAAGATAAAGTCCGTAATACAATGTCAATTTATTCACAAAAAGACATTATTCATATGACATCAGAAAATGGAATGGTGACTGCTGATTGTCAATTTTGTGGATCTCATTACGAGTTGGATCCAAAAAGTTTAGGCTTTGATGCTGATAAAAAATAAACTTCAATTGTATGAAACAGAGCATATTAAGATCGCCTTAGAAAAACTTATCGGCGCTGAAGATACCTCTGATTTTGACTTGAATAAGAATCTGGCACCATTTGATATAGAATTACGCGATGCAGCTGTATTAATACCAATTGTAACTCGCCCCAATGGGCTACATGTAATATTAACTAAAAGATCAGACAATTTAAAACATCACCCTGGGCAGATAGCACTGCCTGGGGGCAAAGCTGAGAGGGATGATAAGAATTCAATTGAGACTGCTCTTCGTGAAGCGCACGAAGAAATAGGATTAGTAAAAACCAACGTGGAAATTCTAGGCATACTCCCAAAACATCAAACCATAACTAATTTTTGCGTAACCCCAGTTGTAGGTCTTGTAAAAAATTCTTATGAACCTAAAGTTGATCTTAGTGAAGTAGATGAGATATTTGAAATACCATTTCAAATATTTACAAATCATAAAAACTATCAAATTCATCATCGACTTTGGAACAATCAAAAGCGAGGCTACTATACAGTACCTTATGGACCATACTATATTTGGGGTGCGACAGCACGCATCATGAGAATGTTTTGCAGTATATTGAGTGAAGAAAATGAAAATTAATGATGAGTGGCTAAAAAACTCAGACACCATTTTAGTAATGAACGCTTTAAAGTCAAAAGGTAATCAAGCGTTCTTTGTTGGAGGTTGTGTGCGAAATAGTTTACTTTGCAAACCAATCACAGACATAGATATTGCAACAAACGCACACCCAAATGAAGTTATAGCTTTAGCAAAAAAAGCTGGATTAAAATCTATTCCAACAGGGATAGATCATGGAACTATTACAATAGTTTCTAATGGCAGTATTTATGAAGTTACCAGTTTTAGAAAAGATATTAAGACAGATGGTAGGCATGCTACTGTAGCATATTCTAATGAGATTGAAGATGATGCAAAAAGGCGAGATTTTACGTTAAATGCTATTTATATGACCTCGGGTGGTTCAATAGTTGATCCTTTAAACGGAATGCAGGATTTAAAAAAACGAAGGGTTCGCTTCATTCAAGATCCTAACAAACGAATAACTGAAGACTATTTAAGAATTTTACGGTTTTTCAGATTTACAGCTGAATATGGTGATCCTGAATTAGGAATTGATCCTGACGGACTGTCTGCTTGTGCTGCGAATATTGATGGAATTACATTACTGGCGAAAGAGCGTATTGGCACTGAAATTAGGAAAATTCTAAAAACTCATAATCCCTCTTTAGTTCTAGCTGCAATGGATAAAGCTGGAATACTTTCAAATATTTTACCTGGTACAACTCATAAAAATATACCAATTTTAGTTCACTTTGAAAATGGGAATACTATTAACTGGATTACGAGACTCATTGTATTAGGTGGAGCAGATCCAACAAATGCATTGCGTTTAAGCAATAAAGAACGAAGAGAATATAAGAATACTCTTAAAGCAATTCGTATGGGTAATAAGCCAAGCGAAATTGCATTTGAATTTGGTGAAATTATAGCAAATTCTTATGCATTAGCGATTGCCGCTTTAACTGAGTCTTCGCCACCAAGGGATTTAAAAAAACAAATTTCAATAGGATCTTCTTTAGAGTTTCCAATTAGGGCTCGAGACCTCAATGGCCTTCATGGAAAACAATTAGGTGATACTCTTAAAAAGTTAAAATCTATCTGGATTAAATCGGATTTTACTTTAACCAAGAAAGATCTTATGGAAAAAATTTAAATGAATAATCTATAATTCTTGAGTGCGTAAATTTTCAAAACTAGTGGTATAATATAAATGTCTGAATATATTGTTAATCGGCTTGGACAATTAGGTGATGGAATAATTGATAGTCCAAATGGTGAAATATTTGCACCTTTCACATTGCCTGGAGAGCATATCACTGGCAAAATTGAAAACGGTAGAATTAACACACCAAAAATAATTAAACCTGTTTCTGATAGAATAAAACCAGTCTGCAAACACTTCAAAAATTGTGGAGGGTGTTCCCTCCAACATGCCTCAGACACAATCATTGCAGATTGGAAAATTAAAAAAACCCAAGATGCATTATCACAAGTCAATCTTTACCCAAAATTTAGACCTATAATAAATTCAAAAAAAGAATCTAGGAGGCGTGCAACATTTGCAGCTAAGCGAACTAAAAAAGGTTCAATGGTTGGTTTTCATAGTCGTGCCTCAAATATCATTGTAGAAGTAACTGAATGCCCAGTTTCAGACCCAATAATATTATCTGGAATACCAGCATTTTCTCAATTTGCTATATTAGGTTCATCTCGAAAATCTGTTTTGCGAATTTCAGCAACTGTTTCAGGATATGGCTTAGATGTGAGAGTTGAGAATGGAAAAGAGCTCTCCCCAACAGAAATTTCTCAATTTGCACAAATTTGTGATCAATATAAAATTTTAAGGTTGGTATGGAATGAAGATGTGATTGCTCAATCAAATCCTCCAGGCCAAACTATGGGTTCAGTAAACATAGTGCCTCCTAGTGGAGCATTCTTACAGGCCACAAAGACTGGAGAAGCGGAGTTAATTAAAAATGTCTTAGAAATTATAGGTACATCAAAAAAAGTCGTAGATCTTTTCTCTGGGTGTGGGACTTTTACGTTACCTATTTCAAGTAAAGCATCCGTCTATGCTGTTGAGGGTGACAGAAATATGATCGAAGCTTTGGACGCTGGATGGCGTGCTGCAGGGGGTCTACATGATATTAAGTCAGAAACTAGAGATCTTTTTAGAAGGCCACTTATGCCAGATGAATTTAAAAAAGTTGATGCAATTGTAATTGATCCCCCTCGCGCAGGCGCCTTATCTCAAGTAACAGAAATTTCAAAAACTAATGTTGGCCGTATAGCTTTTGTCTCTTGCAACCCTACAACATTTGCGAGAGATGCAGCCATTTTATGTAATAATGGTTATAACCTAGATTGGGTTCAGGTCGTGGATCAATTTTTATGGAACCCACACATTGAACTTGTAGCTCAGTTTACCAAATAAATAAGTGTAGTTAAAAATGAATATTAAAATATCTAATTTTAGAAGTAATCTTTTTGAATGGCTCAATACTGCAAAGGTAAGATATTCAATATTAGCTATTATATTACTTAATGCCGTTACATTAGGAATGGAAACATCACCTATTATAATGGAAAAATATGGAAAAATTTTATCATTAGTTGATAATGTTTGTTTAACAATTTTTGTAATAGAATTAATTTTAAAGCTATTTGCTGTTGGGTTACGTTTTTTTAAAGACCCATGGAATTTATTTGATTTCTTTGTAATAAGTATTTCTCTCGCACCTATATCTGAAGGATTTTCGGTTTTACGTGCATTGCGAATATTAAGAGTTTTAAGAGCCTTATCCTTTGCGCCCCGCTTACGAAGAACAATCGAAGGATTCGTCTCAGCACTTCCAGGTATGTCTTCAGTAATTATATTAATGGCAATCATTTTTTATATTGGAGCCGTAATTGCAACAAAGTTATTTGCTTCTGAATTCCCGATTTGGTTTGGTTCGATTGGAAAATCTCTATATAGTTTATTCCAAATTATGACTCTTGAAAGTTGGTCAATGGGAATTGTGCGTCCAGTTATGGAAGTTTACCCATATGCTTGGATGTTTTTTGTACCATTTATATTGATTACTAGTTTCGCTGTTGTGAATGTATTAGTTGGTTTAATAGTCAATTCAATGCATGATGCACATTCAGAAGAAGCTACTGAAGCTACCGACGCTTACCGAGATGATGTAATAAATCAGCTAAAAGAAATATCAAAGAGATTAGACAAACTTGAGCGTTAAATACTTTTCTTTAATGACACTATATCTAAAATCTCTAAAACTTTTTCTTCTATATCATTTGCGCTCATTGCAGCATTTTCATACATATTCTTTGGTGTATCTTGATCCAGAAATGTATCAGGTAAGACCATAGATCGGAACTTAAAACCATGATCAAATATCCCCGTATTAGATAATAATTGCTGGACGTGACTTCCAAATCCGCCCACCACACCTTCTTCAATAGTTATTAGGGCTTCATGGTTTGAAACCAAATCTAATATCATCTCTTTATCCAAAGGTTTAGCAAAACGAGCATCTGCAATTGTTGGGTTAATACCTCTACGTGATAATAAATCAGCTGCTTTTATAACTTCTTGTAATCGAGCTCCAAACGATAGAATGGCTACTTTTGAGCCTTCACTAACAATCCTGCCTTTTCCAATTTCTAAAACAATTCCTTTTTCTGGAAGATCAACACCTACGCCTTCTCCTCTTGGAAACCGAAAAGCACTTGGACGATCATCTATTGATCTTGCTGTAGCAACCATATGAACCAACTCAGCTTCATCAGCAGCAGCCATAACAACTATATCAGGCAAATTAGTTAAAAACCCTATATCGAAACTTCCTGCGTGGGTAGCTCCATCTGCTCCAACTAAACCAGCTCGATCTATTGCAAATCTTACTGGCAAGCGCTGTAAAGCAACATCATGGACGACTTGATCATAACCTCTTTGAAGAAATGTAGAATAGAGAGCACAAAATGGTTTCATTCCTCCTGCGGCCATGCCTGCACAAAATGTAACCGCATGTTGTTCGGCAATCCCAACATCAAAAGTTCTATTTGGGTAATTTTTTTCAAAAATATCTAGACCTGTGCCGTCTGGCATAGCAGCAGTAACAGCAACTATCTTATCATCAGCAGTTGCTTCAGCAACAAGCGCATTTGCAAAAACTTTAGTATAACTTGGAGCATTTGATGGTGTTTTTTGTTGTTGCCCCGAAACCACATTAAATTTGGCCACACCATGATATTTGTCTGATGATGCTTCTGCAGGGGCATACCCTTTGCCCTTTTGTGTTATTGCATGTATTAGTATTGGCCCCGTAGCGCGATCTTTTACAGTTCGCAAAACATTTAATAATTGCTCCATATCGTGACCATCGATAGGGCCAACATATGAAAAACCAAGCTGTTCAAATAGAGTACCACCTGTCGTCATATGTTTAAGAATATCTCGCGCACGCTTTGCGCCGTCTTGGAATGGTGATGGCAGTAAAGAAACAGCCCCTTTAGCGGCAGCTTTCAATTCCTGAAATGGCTCTCCAGCATATAACCGTGAAAGATATGTCGACATTGCTCCAACAGGGGGTGCGATTGACATTTTATTATCATTTAAAATAACTATTAAACGTTTTCCTAAATGACCTGCATTATTCATAGCCTCATACGCCATTCCAGCAGACATAGAGCCATCCCCAATGACAGCTATCGCATCACCTAAACCATGTTCTGGAGCACCACCTAAATCACGAGCAACAGCAAAACCTAATGCAGCTGAAATTGAAGTTGAACTATGTGCGGCACCAAAAGGATCAAAAGCGCTTTCTGATCTTTTCGTAAAGCCAGATAAACCTCCACCCTTACGAATAGTACGCATTTGATCTCGCCTACCTGTTAATATTTTATGTGGGTAACATTGGTGGCTCACATCCCATATTAAGCGATCTTTTGGCGTATCAAAAACTGCGTGAATAGCAGTTGTTAGTTCTACAACACCAAGTCCTGCACCGAGATGTCCACCAGTTTCTGACACAATAGAGATTGTTTCGGATCGTAACTCACTTGCTAGTTGGTGCAACTGGGAATCCGATAGATTTTTCATATCTTCTGGTGAATTAATACGATCTAGTATCGGTGTATTTGGGCGAATTTCAGTCATAGTATCTTAATAGTACTCTTTATTAACATTTAACATCATAATTTTCGCTCAATAATAAATTTTGCTACTTGCCTCATCGGCTCAGCCTTATCTCCATATATAGATAATGCTTGAATGGCTTCTTCAACTAATTGTTTCGCACGAGTCTTTGCATTTTCAATTCCCAGAAGAGATACAAAAGTTGCTTTCCCAGCAGTAACATCTTTTTGCAAACGCTTTCCAGCCAAGATTGTGTCTCCCTCTATGTCCAATATATCATCTTGGATTTGAAAAGCTAAACCAATAGACCTCGCATAGTTTAATAACTCTTTATCACTGTTATCAGATAATACTGCACCAGCTGTTGCAGACCATTCAATAAGTGCGCCTGTTTTATTTCGTTGTAGTGAGCTAATATCATCAAGGTTTAAACTTCTTTCAGATTTTTCTGCTTGAATATCTTGAGCTTGTCCAAGGACCATTCCTTGCATTCCAGAAGCTTTTGCTAATTTTTTTATTAATTCTATTTTTCTATCTGCATCAACCTTTGGCAAACAAGCAATAAGTTCAAAAGCTAATGTTTGCAGAGCATCTCCTGTTAAAGTTGCAATGGCCTCATTCCACTTTACATGAACAGTTGGTTTGCCACGACGTAATGCATCATCATCCATACAGGGCAAATCATCATGCACTAATGAATATGCATGTAAGCATTCTATGGCCATAGCTGCTTGGGTTGCTGTTTCTTTTTGTACATCAAATATATTACAAGAATGGATAACTAAAAAAGCTCTTAAACGCTTCCCACCGCCCAAAACAGCATGCCTAATAGGGTTAGACATTAAATTATCACCTTGCTTTTCAAGCATCTCACTGAGTGCAAGCTCTACAGAAGAAGCTGTATCGTTAAGTAGTGATTGAAAACTTGGCATAGTGGAATTTAATTATCGAACGGCGTTAAACCAGCTGGCTGACCATCATTGCCAAATGTAATTTTAGCAACTTTTTCTTCTGCAGCCTTTAATTTTGCTTCACAGTGAGCTTTCAATGCAGCTCCACGTTCATACATTGCAATACTCTCATCTAAAGCAACCTGACTTCCCTCTAGGTTTGTCACAACTGTCTCAAGTTCATTCATTGCTTGTTCAAAGCTCATTTCTGCAATCGGTGTTTCACTCATTTTGCATGCTCCATTAATACTTTTACATGTGCAGCTACACATTCTGCTAGAGAAGGTAAATCATATCCACCCTCTAGTGTCGAGACAACACGACCCTTACAGTGATTGGCTGCAAATTCGCATAATAATTTTGTAATTATCCTGAAATCATCTGTGGAAAAGTTTAAGTTAGCGAGTGGATCGTTTTTGTGAGCATCAAATCCTGCTGAAATAAATAACATTTCAGGTTTAAATTCAGAAACCTTTTCTAAAATTTCTTTTTTATATGCGTTAATTAAATCTTGGCCATCCACTTCAGGTTTTAGGGGATAATTTATAATATTATTAAATGCTCCAGTTTCGTTCTCAAAGCCTGTACCTGGCCATAAAGGCATCTGTTGCGAGGAGATAAACATTATATTTGGGTCATCCCATACTAGGTCTTGTGTTCCATTTCCATGATGAACATCAAAATCTATAATCGCTACTCGAGATAACCTATGAGTTTTCATTGCATATTTTGCAGCTATTGCAATCGTACCAAATAAACAAAACCCCATTGGTTTAGATTTTTCTGCATGATGGCCCGGTGGTCTTGAAGCACAAAATGCATTTTTTGCTTTTCCATTTAAAACCAAATCAACCGCTTCACATACAGCGCCAACAGCTCGCATAGCAGAATTGAAACTTTCAGCACTTACATGTGTATCACCATCTAATGCAATCGATCCTTCTGAAGGACAAGAATTTTTTATATAATTTACATAGCTCTCAGGATGGCACAAGGTAACTTGCTCGTTTGTTCCCATTGGTGAAGTTAATTTATGTAAATCATTGAATTCTGGTTTAGACAATCTCTCATTAATTACACTTAATCTATCTACTTGCTCTGGATGACCGGCAGGCGTTAGATGTAAATCATAATCTGAATGTGTAAGGTAAGCTGTTTTCATATCTAATCTGGCGCTAACATATATCCTGCACCTCTAACAGTTTGCAGATATCTTGGCATTTTAGGATCAACTTCGAGTTTTCTGCGCAATCTAGTTATCTGCACATCTACTGATCTTTCTTGGCTAGCTACTCCATTTTTTGTTAAATCTTCCACAAGTTTTGGTCGACTTACTGGATTATAAAGGCTGGATGAAAAAATTTTTAATAAAGCCGATTCAGTCGCTGTTAGTTTAACCAAAGCATTATCATCCCAAAGCTCTCCACGAGAAATATCATATCGAACTTTACCCATTTGGATCGATTTTGGAGGCGCTAAATTTAAATCTTCCTTAGGCATTCTTCTCAAAATTGCATTTATACGCAAAACTAACTCTTTAGGCTCAAATGGTTTTGTTAAATAATCATCTGCTCCAGCCTCAAAACCCATAATACGTTCGTTACTTTCACTTTTAGCTGTCAATAATAAAATAGGTGTTTTTAATATCTTACGAAGGTCAATTGTTAAGCTAAGCCCATCTTCTCCAGGCATCATAACATCTAGAACAATCATATCAAATTCTAGACTTGATAATAAACTCCTTGCATGTGCTGCATCACGAGCAACAGACACAAAAAAACCATTACGTAATAAAAACTTTTGTAAAAGGTTTCGTATTCTCTCATCATCATCAACTATTAATATGTGTGCCTGATTATGATTTGTGTCCATTTCAGTTATTCTTTATCTTGAGTGATACGATTACGCGTTTCAACATCCATAATTTTTTCTAAAACAAGGCGAAATCCCTGAACCGCATCAGAACCAGCAGCCCTATATGCTGCACGCATTCTTTTTCTCTGTGCATCTGATAACTGACGCTCCAAAGCTTTACCATCTTCCGTTAAATATAAATTTCTTTCTCGTTTATCTTGCCGTCCTATTCTACTTTCAACAAGTCCATCATTAATTAATTGTCTCAAAACTCTATTTAATGATTGCTTTGTAATACCCAGTATATCAAGCAAATCATTAACTTTTAATCCCTTTCGTCTGTTTATAAAATGTACAGCTCGATGATGTGCTCGACCATAAGAATAATTTTGCAATATTAAATCTGGATCTGACGTAAATCCTTTATAAGCAAAATACATTAATTCAATTCCTTGAAGTAATTGATCATCAGTTAGAAAAAGCATTGCATCCATACTATTGGTTACAACCCTATTATGATCTGCCATCTTATTTCCTTTTTATAAACGAAACTAATATATGTCAGTATTATTGACTTTATAAGAATCGAATGATAGCCCTTTTTAACTTTAATACATAAAATAAGTCCACTTCGGGACTATTTTAAAACTAATTATTGATTTACGGAGACTTTTCATGATCGGTGCATATGATGATCGCGATGGCAAAATTTGGTTTGATGGCAAATTAATCGAATGGCGTGATGCAAACATTCACATTCTTACACATGCAATGCATTATGCATCATCTGTATTTGAAGGTGAACGTGCATATAATGGCAAGATTTTTAAAAGCATTCAACATTCTGAAAGACTAATAAAATCAGGAGAAGACGTTGATATTCCAATTCCATATACAATTGAGGAAATTGAATCTGCAAAATATGAAGTCATGAAAGCAAATAATTTATCTGATGCATATGTTAGAGTTTTAGCATGGCGTGGATCAGGTGAAGATATGGGCGTTGCTGCAAAATCCAACCCAGTTCGTATGGCTGTAGCTGCATGGACTTGGGGCGCATATTATGGTGACGCAAAATTAAAAGGTGCAAAACTTGACATTTCAAAGTGGAAAAGACCTTCTCCAGAAACAATCCCATGTTTCGCAAAAGCGTCTGGTTTATATATGATTTGCACAATGGCAAAACATGCGGCCGAAGCAAAAGGATGCTCTGATGCAATGATGTTTGATCATCGTGGGTATGTTGCAGAAGCAACTGGCGCAAACATATTTTTTGTAAAAAATGGTGAGGTACACACTCCAAAGCCTGACTGCTTTCTAAACGGTATTACTCGACAAACTGTACTTAATATGCTCAGTGAAAAAGGTATTAAAGTTCATGAACGACACATCATGCCTGAAGAGCTAGAAACTTTTGAACAGTGTTGGCTCACTGGAACAGCTGCAGAAGTAACGCCCGTCAATCAAATTGGAAATTATAATTTTGAAGTTGGTAATTTGGCCCGTGATATTTCTGAGACTTATGAAAAGCTTGTACGCACATAAAAATTTAAAATCAAAAATTAAGTAATTTGAGCACCACTTGCCTGTTTCTAAAAGTGGTGCTAATAAACTTTCACCTTTGCACCAAGGTTCGGTGCCTTATATGGAGGATACGGTTCTGACTAGAACTGTTGAAGCAGACGACACTGCCAACGCTATAAATATCCCAAGCATGAGCTTGTTGGATCTAGTATTAAACTCACTGCAAGATGACAAAGCCGAAGATATTGTAACGATAGACTTGAAGGGTAAATCATCTATTGCGGATCATATGGTCGTTGCATCTGGCCGATCGACAAGGCAGGTTGCTGCAATTACTGAAAAATTACATTCCCGTATTAAAGACACAACCGGGTATATATCAAAAATCGAAGGCAAAGGTGCTGGAGATTGGGTTTTACTCGACGCTGGAGATGTTATTATTCATGTTTTTAGACCAGAAGTTCGCGAATTTTATCAGCTAGAAAAAATGTGGCTGACAGACCCGACCAACCCAGAAAAAAAATAATGAAGATTCATCTCTGTGTTGTTGGAAAATTACGTAATGGCCCAGAAAAAGATCTTGTTGATGATTACCTAAATCGTTTTGAGAAAATTGGCCGTTCTTACGGTCTAGGTCCTGTTTCTGTTGTTGAAGTAGAAGATAAAAAAAATGGTGGAATGTCAAATGAAGCCATACTTCTGCAGAGAATAATACCAAAAGGTTCAGCAATTATAGCTTTAGACGAACGAGGTGAAGTTATAAGTAGCCCAAGCTTTTCAAAAAAACTAATTACTTATGTAAATAATAGCGTATCAGATTTAGCTATAATTATTGGTGGAGCCGATGGAATTGACTCAAATCTGCGCGAAAAAGCAGATTACAAGATTTCATTTGGAAAAATGGTTTGGCCCCATGCATTGGTTCGGGTCATGATTGCTGAGCAACTTTACAGGGCAGCCTCTATTTTAGCAGGCAGCCCTTATCATAGAACTTAATAATAGTTTGATATATAAATAATATATCATCTTTGAGTTGTACCTCTACACGGATTTTAGTATTAAGATCATGTAAAAAGTTGGATCAAAACATGCTCCCAAAAAAACCAGTTTTACTTTGTATTCTCGATGGCTGGGGAATATCCGAAGAAACAACAGGGAATGCAGTTGCTTTGGCAAATACACCCTGTTTTGACAATTTAATCAAAAATTATCCTAGCTCTACGTTAACCACGTTTGGGCCTGAAGTAGGCCTTCCAAAAGGACAAATGGGGAATTCTGAAGTCGGCCATATGAACATAGGTGCAGGCCGCATCGTAGATATGGATTTAAGAAAAATTGAACGCAGTATTGAAAATAAAGAATTTTCAAGCCTTCCTGGACTCATGCGATTTGCAAACGCAATTAAAGCAGAAAAAGGTAACGCCCATTTATGTGGGATTTTGTCAGATGGTGGTGTTCATAGTCATGTTGACCATATGATTGAAACTGCAAAAATATTAGAAAATTTAGGATTGAAGGTAATTTTACATCTTTTTGGGGATGGACGTGATGTAGCCCCGAAGTCTATTCAAACTTATTTAGAGTATTTAAATTCTTCAATTGGAATAAATACTACGATTGGTAGTTTAACTGGACGCTATTACTCACTTGATCGAGACAACAGGTGGGAACGCGTTGCTCAAGGTTACAATTCAATAATTCATGGTAAAGGCGCCCACCATGAAAATGCAAACGATGCTATTTTGGCCGCTTATAGTGAAAACCTCACAGATGAATTTATACCTTCGTCAGTGATTGGTGATTTCAAAGGGATAAAAGATGGCGATGGTTTAATGTGCATGAATTATCGTGCTGACCGAGCTCGAGAAATAATGGCTGCAATTGGTGA
>FZLS01000245.1 GCA_900197625.1 Rhodobacteraceae bacterium Water-Bin34
GCAATATACATTGTAGTAGAAATGTCTTTAGTTTGCTTTGTCTTCCAAATCTTTACCACCTGTGGAAAAAAAGATGAGGTAGTAAATACAGCTGCAATTAAGCCAATAATCTCAATATTCATTACTCACCAATTACTGGAAATCCACGATCCCTCATTAGAGCCTCTATTTTAGCATCTCTTCCTCTAAATAGTCTGTATGCTTCTGCAGGGTCGATTGAATTTCTAGGTGAAAACAAATAATCTACTAATTTTTTAGCGACATCTTTATCATAAAAACCTCCTGGGGCTTCTGCAAAAGCCTCTGATGCATCAGCCGTTAACACATCGGCCCACATATATCCGTAATAAGCTGTTGCATATCCTTCACCAGAAAAGACATGTCCAAAGTGTGGTGTCCTGTGCCTCATGGGTAATTCAGAAGGCATCTTTAGATCAGCCAAAGTTTCTCTTTCAAATTTATCTACATCTATATTTTTTGGATCTGCTAAATGAAATTTCATATCCATGATAGCTGAAGCCAAGTATTCAGTTGTGCCAAAACCTTGATTAAATGTAGAAGCTTTTTTAATTTTATTCACTAGCTCTTTTGGCATTGGTTCACCAGTATCATTATGTACTAAAAATTGATTTATAACTCTGTCGGTTGAAAGCCACCTTTCTAATAATTGTGATTGAAATTCAGTGTAATCTCTAACACCACCATTTAATGTCGGGTATTTAACGTTTGATGAAAAGAAGTGCAACGCATGACCAAATTCGTGAAAGAATGTTGTTGCATCATCCCAAGAAACTAGCAATGCTTCACCAGGGGCAGGTTTAACAAAATTTGAGTTATTTGACGCCAATACATTAGTCTTGCCATCTAATGTAGTGTGACTTCTGTAAGTTGTAGCCCAAGCCCCAGATCTTTTGCCTTGTCTTGCGTATGGATCTAAGTACCATAAACCTATATGTTCATCTGATTTTTTATCCTTAACCTCCCAAACGTTTACATCCTCATGAAAAACAGGCACCCTTCCTTTTTCAAGCGCTATGAATTTAAAGTTAAATAATTCACCAGCAACGTAAAACATTGCTTCAGTCAATTTATCTAACTGTAGGTATTGTTTAACTTCATCAGAGTCTAAATCATATTTTATTTTTCTAACTTTTTCAGAGTAAAATCTGTAGTCCCAAGGCTCTATGGTTATTTTGACACTACTAGTTTCATCTGCAACTTTTTGCATATCCGCCACCTCCTCATCAACTCTAGCGATTGCTGCTGGCCATACAGCTTCCATTAATGACATAGCATTTTCAGGAGTTTTAGCCATTCTATCTTGAAGTCTCCACTGAGCATAATTATCGTGCCCCAATAGACCAACCCTTTCTTTTCTTAGCTTTAATATCTCTGCAATAATTTTATTATTGTCAAATTCATCTCCATTGTCCCCTCTTGAATAATAGTTTTTCCATACTACTTCTCTAATTTCTCTATTAGTAGAGTAGGTCAAAAAAGGATCCATAGATGATCTTGTATTTGTAATTGCATATTTATTTTCAAATCCTTTATCTTTTGCAATATTATTTGCTGATTTAATAAATCCCTCCGAAAGACCGTCTAGTTGAGATTTATCTAAATAGGTTACATAATTTTCTTCATCATGTAAAACATTGTTAGAAAAATCATTGTATAATTTAGATAGTTCTAAATTAATTTCTGCGTATCTCTGTTTTTTGTCTGTATCTAACGCTGCACCACTCATTGCAAAACTTTTGTATGTTAAATCTAATACTCTTTGTTTGTCATTTTCTAGAGGGGAAGTTAACGAAGCCTTATATATAGAGCTAATTCTTTTAAATAGTTTTTCATTTTGACTTATTAATGAAGAGTACTCTGAAAGTTTGGGAGCAAGTTCTCCCTGAATCTTTCTAAATTCTGGGCTAGACATATTGCTCGATAAAATTCCATAATAGGAATAAACATCGTTTAAAAGTTTACCAGACCTTTCCATTTCTTCAATTGTATTTTCAAAAGTTGGAGTATCTAAATTATTGGCAATCTTATCAATATCTTTAAGACTCAACTCCATCCCAGCAAGCATTGCTTCTTTGACTTGTTCTGGATTCATTTTATCAAAAGCAGGGACACCTCCAAATTCAGCTGATTTGTCAGACCACTGATTCATCATAGGGTTAGAATTATTACAGTTAACTAAAAATAAAGAGGTAATTATAATTATAAAGAAATTTTTCATGTCAAGAGTTTATAGGGGATTAAATTTTTTTGATAAAGATAACGCAAATAATTATTAGTTATTATTATTTTACATCAACATAAAATGATTTTCGATTGTGCTGTTTTCTTTTTCAGAATCATTACATGACATTTGTAAACAGCAAATAACTAGTAGAA
>FZLS01000041.1 GCA_900197625.1 Rhodobacteraceae bacterium Water-Bin34
CGTCAAGAGAAATCCTATCGTGCATTTGGAACTGAATTAGGACGAGATGCAACACCACAAGAAGCTGATTTGCCAAGATTTATTGATTTAGAAAAAGATTTTTATGGTAAAGATGAAATGTTAAAAACTGGGATAAGATCAAAGTGTGTAACTCTCTTGATTGATGGTCCACCTGATGCAGATCCGTGGGGTAGAGAAGCTTTATATAATGATGACCGAAAAATAGGGCGTTTAACATCTGGAGGATACTCCGTTGCTTTCAAAAAATCTATTGGTATGGGTTATGTTGAGCCAGATTTAGCTATTATTGGACAAAAACTAACTGTGAATATTTTAGGTGAGCGTTATGATTGTGAAATAGTTGAAGACAGTCCCTATGATCCAAAGAATATTACTATCAGAGCGGACGCTTAAAATAAATAAATTTTAAGCAGCATTAATTTTGCTGCTTAATGAAGCATTAAAAAAATTATTTTGCATATTTTATTAGTGCATTTTGAAATATTGAAGTATCAACATTGCCTCCGGTTGCTACTACAATGACGTCTTCATTATTTAATTCATCTCCATAAAATAATGCTGCGGCCAATGCTACTGCTCCACCAGGTTCAACAACAATTCGTAAATGTTCATATGCTAAAACCATCGCTTTTATTGCTTCATCATCTGAAACACTAAAACCTGCGCCACAAAGTTTTTTTAAAATTGGAAATGTGATTTCCCCTGGGCATAGAGTTAAAACTGCATCACAAACTGAACCACTTGTTTTTGTGTTACGTTCAATTTTTCCACTTTTTAAAGATCTTTTTATATCGTCAAAATTATCAGGTTCGGCAGTTCTGACAATCATCTTGGGACTAAGCTTCTCTAAACTTAAAGCAATGCCAGATGCCAATCCTCCGCCACCCGCACAAACTATTACATCAGCATTTTTTATGCCTTTCTTGTTAGATTGCTTAGAAATTTCAATACCAACGGATCCTTGTCCTGCGATTACATTATGATTGTCGTATGGCTTTATTAAAACAAGTGATTTATCAGAATTAACTTCTCTTTCTACTTGGTCTCGATCTTCGGTTTCACGATCATATAAAATAACTTTTGCACCTAAAGATTTAGTATTTTTTATTTTTACACCCGGTGAGTCACTAGGCATAATAATAGTTGCTGGAACATCATGATATGCTGCTGCAGCAGCAATTCCTTGAGCGTGGTTTCCTGATGAAAACGTTATGACACCTCTTGATTTTTCATCAGTTGAGAGGGCTGAAATTGCAGACCATCCACCTCGATACTTAAACGAACCAGTATGTTGCAAACACTCTGCTTTAACCCATATTTTGCGCTGAGCAATTTTGTTTAAAGAATGTGATGATAATAATGGTGTATTGATAGTATGAGGAGCTATTCTGTCATAAGCTTCCATTATCATTTTGAAGTTACTCATTTAATTCTTTCAAGATATTTGGAATGGTTGATAAATTATTTGTTATTTTATTTGGCATAAAGGTAAGGCGATCTTTTGGAATAAGGTTGCGATTAACCCAAAGAGTCGTGAAGCCAAATTTACTTGCACCTGCAATATCCCAGCCATTTGAAGATATAAATAATACTTCCTCTATTTTACAATTAAATTGATCTATTACCATTTGATAGACTTTTGGGTCTGGTTTATAAATTTCTATACCATCTATAGATATTATTTTATCTAAATAATTTTTTAAATTAGCTGACACAACAGCACTATTTAGCATCTGTTTTGACCCATTTGATAATATGCCAGTCTGAATATTATTTGCTTTTAGTGTTGTTAAAACATCGTGAGCTTCCGGGTATGCAGATAAGTTCCAATATACATCTAGCAACCGTTGCCTAAGTTTTTCATTTTTGATTTGATTTTCTTCTAATGCGAAGTCCAAGGCATCTTTTGTAATTTGCCAAAAATCTATATATTCGTGCATAATGTTACGTAGCCAACTATATTCGAGCTGCTTAATGCGCCAACTATTTGAAACCTTGACAGAATGATTGGGAAAACTGCTGTATTCTTCTTCATTAGCCACTATTCTAGTCGCTGAAGTTACATCGAAAAGAGTTCCGTATGCATCAAAAATACAAATGTTTACCATATCAGACCCCTTTTATTTATAGCATTTAATAAATGGAGTGTTGCGACAATCAAATTACAGGTTTTCAGATTGTGCCATGCCTAAAACATGATACCCACCATCAACACAAATAATTTCACCTGTTGTACATTGACCATAATCTGATGCTAGATAAACAGCAGTTCCTCCAACACTCTCTAACGTAGCATTGGCACGCATTGGTGAGTTTGCTTCAGTTGTGCGAAACGTTTTTCTTGCGCCACCAATGGCGGCACCTGCAAGAGTTCTCATTGGGCCAGGACTTATAGCATTTACTCTAATTCCTTGAGGACCAAGATCATTTGCCAAATACCGAACAGCACTTTCTAATGCAGCTTTAGCTACACCCATTACATTATAAAAAGGTGTAACGCGGTTTGATCCTTGATATGTGAGTGTTAAAATCGTCCCACCATCAGGCATTAATTCTGAAGCTCTACGGGAAACTTCAATTAAAGAATAACATGAAATATCTAAAGAATTTTTGAAATTTGCACGAGTGGTATCAACAAAACGGCCTACTAATTCATTTTTATCAGAATAAGCCACAGCATGTACAATAAAATCCAATTTACCCCACTTTTTTTTGAGTTCAGTAAAAGCAATATCTAATGAATTGTCATCAGTTACATCTGCGTCAACAAGAATATTTGATCCTATGCTAGCAGCTAATGGTTGTACACGTTTTCCAAATGCTTCACCTTGATATGTAAATGCTAGCTCGGCACCTTGCGCAGCCATTTCGCGCGCAATTCCCCAAGCAATTGATTTATCATTTGCGACGCCCATTATAAGGCCGCGTTTTCCCTTCATTAAATCAGACATATTTTTTTATCCATTGTATTTACTCATTGCCAAACTGGCATTAGTGCCACCAAAACCAAAGCTATTTGATAAGACTGTATCTAAGCCCGCATTGTCTACACGTTTTGTTGCAATTTCATTTGCGTTTAAAGCGGGATCTAATTCAGAAATATTTGCAGATGCGGTAATAAAGTCTTTATCAAGCATAATTAATGAATAAATAGCTTCTTGTACTCCAGTGGCTCCAAGAGAATGACCAGTAAGTGATTTTGTTGAACTGATAACAGGTTGTTGCTTTTCTGCAAATACTCTGCGTACAGCTTCAACTTCTGTAACATCACCTGCTGGAGTTGAAGTGCCATGAGCATTAATATAATTTACGCTTCGCTCACCAATTGTTGACACTGCTAGTTTCATTGAACGCTCACCGCCTTCTCCTGAAGGTGCTACCATATCGTGACCATCTGAAGTCGCTCCATATCCAGTGACTTCTGCATAAATCTTTGCACCTCTGGCTAATGCATGATTTAGTTCTTCAAGAACAACAACACCACCACCACCAGCAATTACAAATCCATCACGATTTGCATCAAAAGCACGAGACGCTTTTTCTGGCGTGTCATTATATTTTGATGACATAGCTCCCATTGCATCAAATAAACATGACATTGACCAATCTAATTCTTCTCCACCACCAGCAAATACAATATCTTGTTTGCCCATTTGAATTTGCTCAACTCCGTTTCCAATACAATGTGCAGATGTCGAACATGCGGAAGTTATAGAATAGTTAACTCCTTTGATTTTAAATGGGGTTGCTAAGCAAGCTGAGTTTGTTGAAGACATGCAACGAGTTACCATGAAAGGTCCCATTCGTTTTGGGGCACCTTTTTCTAATGTAATTTGATGTGCATTAAATAAATTAATAGTTGATGGGCCACCTGATCCCATCACCATTCCTGTTCGTTCATTTGATACATCGCTATCTTCAAGGCCACTGTCAGTGATTGCTTGTTCCATGGCTAAATAATTATATGCAGCTCCTTGTCCCATGAATCGCATTTGGCGTTTGTCTATGTGCTCTGTTACATCAATTTTTGGCAAACCATGTATTTGAGACCTAAAGCCTTTCTCAGTATAGTCAGGGGCTGCAACAATCCCTGAGCGCCCAGTCTTTAAACTTTCTGTTACTTCATTTATGTCATTTCCAATTGATGAAATGATGCCCATTCCTGTCACTACCACTCGACGCATTTAATTCTCCTTAAATTTTATTAGGATTAACCCTCTTGGCTGGCTAAGCCAACTTTCATATCTTTTACTGCATAAATTAATTCGCCATCAGCATGGACGGTACCATTTGCAACGCCAATTTTTAGTTTTCTATCAATTACACGGGTAAACTCTACATTATAAGTTAACATTTTGCGTGCTGGGGTTACCATTCCAGTTAACTTAACTTCTCCAACACCTAACGCCATGCCTTTCCCAAGCATTCCGCGCCACCCTAGGTTAAATCCTGTTAACTGCCATAATCCATCTAGACCAAGGCAACCTGGCATTATGGGATTGCCTGGAAAATGACATTCAAAAAACCATAATTCAGGTTTAATATCAAATTCAGCTACCACATGTCCTTTACCAAATTCACCGCCATCAATAGATAATTCAGTTATTCGATCCATCATAAGCATAGGAGGTGCTGGTAATTGCGCATTTGCAGATCCAAATAGTTCACCTCTAGAACATTTTAATAAATCTTCATAATTATAACTTGTTGGTCTTTTGGTCATCTTTGTGCTCCATGCCTCAATTTCATAACACTTACCATCTCATTGCATTTGCTTGCAATAGAAGCTTGCACCGATAAATGTTAAGAGTTTGAATGAAGTGGATTGAATTTTAATTAATTTAGGATCATAATAAAATTTAAGCAGAGGTTATTATGTCATATATTCAAGAAAATAGAGGCCGTGAATGGCTATTGAGTGCGGGAGTTAGACCAACACGACAACGTCTAACTTTAGCTAAGTTATTGATTGGTGATGGATTAAATCGTCATGTTTGCGCTGAAAGTTTGCATGAAACTGTTTGCAATAATTCTTTAAATGTTTCACTCGCAACAATTTATAATACCCTTCGTGTTTTTTGTGAGGCAGGCCTAATGCATGAAATACATGTGGATGGGCATAAATCATATTTTGATACTCGAACTGATGACCATCCACATTTTTATTGGGAAAGTACTGGAAAGCTAACGGATGCCCCAAAAGAATCTATAAAATTTGAAAAATTACCAGATGCTCCTGATGGCTTTGATGTTTCAAGAGTTGATGTAGTTATACGTTTGAAAGATTTATAAAATACATTAATCTTTTTATTATTATTTTAAGTTCAACCGGATAGCATTGAACAGATACTCAATGCAGTGTATGGCCTAAAAAAATATTTATGTCTTCAAGGTTTAATAATGTCTAATACTAAAAAGTTATATATTAAAACATTTGGTTGTCAGATGAATGTATACGATTCTGAAAGGATGGCTACATCACTTGGTGCTGATGGATATAATGAAGTTTCTTCACCTGAAGAAGCTGACATGATATTATTAAATACATGTCATATTCGTGAAAAAGCAGCAGAAAAAATTTATTCTGATTTAGGGCGATTCAAGTCACTTAAAGCTAAAAACCCTGACCTTAAGATTGGTGTTACAGGATGTGTTGCTCAAGCTGAAGGTGAAGAAATAATAAAACGACAACCACTGGTTGATATTGTAGTTGGACCGCAGGCCTATCATCGATTACCCGCAATGGCGAAATCTATAGAAAATGGAAAAAAAATAGTTGATACAGAATTTCCAGAAGAGGATAAATTTGAACATTTACCAACTGCGCCTAAGAGTAAGAGAGCACCTTCTGCATTTCTGACTGTGCAAGAAGGTTGTGACAAATTTTGTGCATTTTGCGTAGTTCCATTTACACGCGGCGCCGAGGTTTCTCGGCCAGTTTCCCAAATAATAAATGAAGCTCAAGATTTAGTTGAGCGTGGTGTTAGGGATATTACTTTACTTGGTCAAAATGTTAACGCATACCATGGCAAAATGGGAAATATTGATGCGAGTTTACCTCAATTAATAAAAGAATTATCTAACATTGAGGATTTAAAGCGTATTAGATTTACAACTTCTCACCCTAATGACATGACACAAGAATTAATTGATGCACACGGTGAGATAGAAAAATTGATGCCATATTTGCATCTACCAGTTCAATCGGGTTCAGATAAAATTCTCAAAGGAATGAATCGTAAGCATACAACAAAAAGTTATTTAGAGGTCATAGAAAAACTTCGAATTGCAAGACCTGATATTGCTTTATCTGGAGATTTTATTGTTGGTTTTCCTGGTGAAAGTGATGAAGATTTTGAACAAACTTTAGAATTGGTTCGTGAAGTAAAGTATGCTCAAGCTTATTCTTTCAAATATTCTACAAGACCAGGAACTCCTGCTGCGGAAAGTAAAAAACAAGTTCCTGAGGAAATCAAATCTGAAAGATTATCTCGCCTACAATCACTGCTTTCTCAACATCAAAAAGAATTTATGGAAACAATGGTAGGTAAGACTTTGCCTATTTTATTAGAGCGTCCAGGTAGATTAGATGGTCAATTGGTTGGAAGATCAGAGTATTTACATGGTGTGCATGCAAGTATTGACCGTGCTCAAATAGGTGACATTGTAAATTTACGAATTCTGGGTGCAGATACCAATTCATTGCGTGCTGAGTTTGTAAGTAAATAATTTTATAATTTATGTTGCAATATACTTGCGGGGTTCTAATTGATATTGCATCATGACATTAAGTCTATTTTATTTGGAGTATTAAGATTTGACAACTAAGGCGATTAGTCCGGCATTAGATACCGGCGCCACCCAAGAACTTGTAGTTACTTTTCCTGATAATAGGTTGTTAATAGACCTTTGCGGCGAATTTGATAAAAACCTCTCCCAAGTAGAAGAAAATACAAATATTCAAATAGTGAGACGAGGTAACGAGTTAACTTTAATTGGTGAACAGCAATGTACAGTAAATGCTCAAAATACATTAAAAATTATGTATGATAGGTTAGAGCATGGTAAAGCACTTTTAAGTCCAGATATTGATGCAATTTTTCGATTTTCAAGTTCCAGAGAAACCTCTGAAATCCAAAAAGGTGATCAAATTGAAATGTTCTCCGCAGGTGGTGCAGAAATTCGCACTCGTAAAAAAACTGTTGAACCCCGCACGCCTACGCAAAAAAAGTATATGGAACAACTCTTTAAACATGAGTTGGTTTTTGGTTTGGGTCCAGCTGGAACAGGGAAAACTTATATGGCAGTTGCAGCGGCTGTATCAATGTTCATAGAAGGCCAAGTAGATCGTATTGTTTTATCTCGACCAGCTGTTGAAGCTGGAGAACGTTTAGGGTTTTTACCTGGAGATATGAAAGACAAAATAGATCCATACATGCAGCCATTATATGATGCCTTAAATGATTTTCTACCGTCAAACCAGTTAGGTAAACTAATTGAAGAAAAGAAAATTGAAATAGCTCCACTGGCTTTTATGCGTGGTAGAACATTAGCAAATGCATTTGTAGTACTCGATGAAGCTCAAAATGCTACAACTATGCAAATGAAAATGTTTTTAACTCGAATGGGTGAAGGATCTAGAATGGCAATTACTGGTGATACCAGTCAAATTGATTTACCTAGAGGTATGCCTTCTGGTTTGGTTGAAGCTAAACATGTACTTAGAAATGTAAAAGGAATTGGTTTTATTGAGTTTGATGCATCTGATGTTGTGCGCCATCCAATGGTAGCAAAAATTATTCGTGCTTATGATGCAAATAAAAAGAAAAATGATTAATATTGCCGATATAATGATTGAGGATAATCGGTGGTCTGATTTTGGTTTGCAAGCAATAGCAAATAAAACATTTGGAATCGTATTCGACGCTTTGAATTTGTCCAGTAAATGGGAAATTAGTATACTTGCCTGTAATGATGCAAAAATAACTGAATTAAATTTTGAGTATAGGGACAAGGCTCTAGCAACAAATGTACTCTCATGGCCAACTTATAATTTAAAATCTAAGGTTATTGGTCAGACACCAAATAAACCGGAACTTAGTGATTATGAAGAAAATTTACTTGGTGATATAGCTATATCCTTTGATACATGTGAACGTGAAGCAATTGAAAGTAATATTGATTTTAAAGATCACACCATCCATTTATTAGTACATGGTTGTTTGCATTTGTTAAATTATGATCATATTAATGATGCTGATGCATTAATTATGGAAAAACTTGAAGCGCGAATTTTGAAAAAAATGGGAATAGCTGATCCATATACAGAAAATAAATGAGCTGCCAAAATTTTGGAAAGGGCAAATGGGCGATATAAAAAAAGGGAGTTTAGATGTGACGCAGGGCGCACAATTATCCCAGAAAAATATTCAAAGTGGTTTTTTTAAGCGATTATTAAGTGGTCTTGAAACACCTAAAGAGCAATTAAATCAAAGTGAGTCGTCATTACCAGATGAAGGTATATCAAAATTAAAGACTTTAAGAGTTGAAGATGTAGCTATTCCGCGTGCTGACATAGTAAGTGTTTCATCTGAACTAGACTCTGATGCTTTGATAAAAGAATTTCGTGATAGTGGTTATTCACGACTACCAGTTTTTGAAGATACTTTGGATAATCCCATTGGAATGGTTCATTTAAAAGACCTTGCTCTCAAATATATATTTGATAACAAATCTGAGGCCTTTAATTTTGTAGAATTGGTTCGGCCAGTATTATTTGTTCCTCCATCAATGCCGTTAGATGTTTTGTTGCAAAAAATGCAAACAGAACGAACGCATATGGCATTGGTTGTTGACGAATACGGTGGCGTTGACGGATTGGCTACTATTGAAGATTTGGTTGAGCAGCTTGTTGGAAATATTTCAGATGAGCATGATACAGATGATGATGCCACGTGGTTTGAAGTAAAACCGGATGTTTATATTTGCCAATCTAGAGCTTCATTAGAAGAGTTTGAAAAAGTTTTGGGGGTCGATTTAGCCTCAGATACTGATGATGAAGAAATTGATACTATGGGGGGGTTAGTCTTCATGATGACAGGGCGAGTTCCAGTCAGGGGGGAAGTAATTTCTCATCCTTCAGGATATGATTTTGAAGTTATCGAAGCAGACCCAAGGCGAATAAAAAAATTACGGGTTTCTCAAAAATTACAAAAAAAATAGTTGCTAATTTATGTTAAGAGCTTACTCAAATATTCACAATAAGTGGATAAATACTATTGGGTTTTTCATTCTAGGATTAATAATGGCGCTGGCGCAGGCACCATTTAATTTTAGTTTTTTATATTTTTTAATATTACCTTTATTGGGGTTATATTTACGAGATTTAAAAGATAAAAAAACTGGGTTTAGCATTGGTTGGTGGACAGGCCTTGGCTACTTTAGCTTTACTATTATATGGATTATTGAACCTTTTTTTGTTGAGCCAAAAACTACAGGATGGATTGCACCATTTGCTTTAATTTTTATGGCGGGTGGTTTAGCACTTTTTTGGGCATTGGCATTTTACATTGCTACTTGGTTAACATCAGCTGGTAAAATTCGGCTAATTTTTCTTGCAATATCGTGGACATTTTTTGAGTATTTAAGATCATTTATTTTTACTGGATTTCCATGGGGTCATTTAAGTTATGGACTACTTAGTTTGCCTATAATTCAGGTAATTTCTTGGATTGGAGCTCATGGATTAGGGCTTCTGTTACTCATTATTTGTTTTCTTCCTGCAATTTGTGCCCCACGAGTAAAATCTGGTTTAACAATAATGCTTAGCTTGTTGTGTCTTTTGGCAGTGATTGGTTTCTGGCGATCCAATAATATTAATCCGGATAATCCTAAAAACATTATTGTACGAGTGGTTCAGCCTAATGCCACACAAAGCTTAAAGTGGCGAAAAGATAAAAAAGAAATATTTTACAGGAAGCTTTTAGATCTTACTATTGGAAAAAGCTTAACATCCCCAAATGTGGTAATATGGCCTGAAACATCAATATCTAAATTGCTCAATGATAGTGATGCGGTCATAAAAGAAATTTCAATTGCAGCTGGCCCCAATACCGCTGTGGTCGCTGGAATTGTTCGCAAGGAAAAAAACAATTCTCGAAATTCATTAATATTAATAAATGAACATGGAGATATTAGTGCAATATTTGATAAACAACACTTAGTTCCATTCGGTGAGTATATGCCTATGGCTAATTTTTTAAATACTATTGGTTTGTCTAGTTTAACTGGCCTTGCTGGTAATTTTAAACCAGGCAAAGGTTCAAGAATAATCGATGGTGGCAATATACCAAATTTCTTGGCTTTGATTTGTTATGAATCAATTTTTTCTAATTATTCAAATAATATTGAAAACCGGCCTGACTGGATTGTTCAAATAACAAACGATGCTTGGTTTGGAAGTTTTTCAGGACCATATCAGCATCTCGCTCAAGCTAGAATAAGGGCAATTGAACAAGGGGTGCCATTTGTTCGTTCAGCGAATACGGGTATCAGTGCAATGATAGATCCTTATGGTCGTATTTTGAATTCAATTGAACTTGAAACCTCTGGATATTTTGATGCGGTACTTCCCGATAAATTACCACCCACTCCATATGCAAAATTTGGTGAATTATTTTTTATGATAATAAGTTGTTTGTTACTGTTGGCTTCTTTAAAGAATATATATAGGAAACACTTTATAACAGAATAATATCAGTATGATATTTGATATAGAACTTACAACGGCTACCTGAAGTAAGTTTATTTAACAACGGAGCAATTCATGTCACGAAAAGATTATTTATTCACTTCTGAGTCAGTTTCAGAGGGTCACCCAGATAAAATATGCGATAGGATTTCTGATGCAGTGCTTGATGCATTCTTAAATGAAGAAGAAATGGCTCGCGTTGCTTGTGAAACATTTGCAACAACAAATCGTGTAGTAATAGGTGGAGAAGTTGGATTAACTGATCAGTCAAAATTAAAATTAGTAAAATCAAATGTGGATTCAATAGTTCGTGAATGTGTAAAAGACATAGGCTATGAGCAAGAAGGTTTCCATTGGGAAACAATACAAATTGATAATTTATTGCACGAACAATCAGCTCACATAGCTCAAGGTGTTGATAATGATGGTGCAGGTGATCAGGGTATAATGTTTGGTTATGCAACGAATGAAACACCAGAATTAATGCCGGCCCCGATTCAATTTTCTCACGCTATTTTAAGTAAATTGGCTGAAGCAAGGCATTCAGGAGTACTTTCACAATTAGGGCCAGATGCGAAGTCACAAATATCCGTAAAATATGAAAATGGTAAGCCTGTTGGTGTTACGTCTATTGTACTATCAACACAGCATTTAGATGAAAGTTTATCATCTGCAGATGTCCGTAAATTAGTTGAGCCGTATATTCGCGAAACTTTGCCAACTGATTGGATTTCAAAAGATACGGAATGGCATGTAAACCCAACTGGTAAATTTGTAATTGGTGGTCCTGATGGAGATGCTGGTTTAACAGGGCGTAAAATTATTGTTGATACTTACGGTGGTGCTGCACCACATGGTGGGGGTGCATTTTCTGGAAAAGATCCAACAAAAGTTGACCGCTCAGCGGCATATGCAGCTCGTTATTTAGCAAAAAATGTAGTAGCTGCAGGTCTTGCGAACAAATGCACAATCCAATTATCTTATGCAATTGGTGTGTCAAAGCCACTTTCAATATATTGTGATACACATGGTACTGGACAAGTATCAGATGAACAAATTGAAAAAGCTGTCTCGCTTGCAATGGATCTAACGCCAGTCGGTATAATTAATCATTTGAACCTTCGAAAACCAATATATGCTAGAACTGCCTCTTATGGACATTTTGGGCGTGCCCCTATGAGTGATGGTGGCTTCTCCTGGGAAAAGACAGATTTAATAAATGCTTTAAAGAACTCTGTTTGACCTAGGGTAGTGATCAAAGTTAAAAACTCTCAACATTTACATAATTGAGGCTTTTTTAGGATAAATTTATGACGAAACGCGAAAAACATGTTTCTGGTGCGCCGCGAAGAAATTTTTATGGCCGAATTAAAGGTAAATCTCTACAAAAGTCTCAAGAAAGATACATGGCTGAAGATCTTGAGGCACTTAAACCTAAAGGTGTAACTTGGCTAGATAACCCTGATCGCAACTCAGTTCATCCAGACAAATGGTTTGAAGGTAACAGAGAAATATGGTTGGAAATTGGATTTGGAGGCGGAGAGCACCTCGTACATCAAGCAGTTTTAAATCCAAATGTGGGAATAATTGGTTGTGAGCCATATATCAACGGTGTGGCAATGCTGTTGGGGAAAATTCGCTCAGCAAAAGTTAATAATGTTATGGTACACCCTGGTGACGCCAGAGACATGATGGATGTGTTGCCAAAAGAAACTATATCGCGAGCATTTTTGTTGTACCCTGATCCTTGGCCTAAATCGCGTCATCATAGAAGGCGATTTGTTACACCAGAACACCTTGAACCTTTAGCATCATGCCTTAAATCAGGAGCAATTTTTAGAGTTGCTACTGATATTGAAGATTATGTTAGACAAACGCTTGAAGAAGTTCACTTAAATGGAAATTTTGAATGGCTCGCTGAATGTGCAAGTGATTGGCAGCAACCGTGGGATGATTGGATATCTACAAGGTATGAACTTAAAGCATTACGTGAAGATCGTACGCCACATTATTTAACTTTCAGAAAAATATAAGATACACGACCAGACACATTAGTATAGTAAATGTATTTATGTGTATTTCTTAATGGACGGTTTAACATAACTCGATTAATACAAAACCCTTAACTAGGAGATTTTTCATGTCAGGCCATACAACACCTATCCCTATGTCATCTCATTCTGTTGGGCCATTAAAAGGTACTGCAATTATTCCTGGTGATAAATCAGTTTCCCATAGATCTCTTATATTGGGAGCATTATCAGTTGGTGAAACTAAAATATCAGGACTTTTATTAGGTCAAGATGTATTAGATACTGCTCAAGCAATGTCTGCATTTGGTGCTTCAGTCATTGATCATGGTCAAGGAAATTGGTCGGTACATGGAGTTGGTGTAGGTGGGTTTTCTGAGCCTGTAGATGTGATTGATTGCGGCAATGCAGGTACGGGTGTTAGGCTTATCATGGGCGCAATGTCTACAAGTCCTATCAGTGCAACATTTACTGGTGATGCTAGTTTACGTTCAAGACCAATGGGTCGAATTACAGATCCTTTAAAATTATTTGGTGCACATGCTTATGGAAGAGAAAAAGGTTTCTTACCTTTAACAATGGTTGGGGCAAGAAACGCGCATGGTATAAAATATACTTCACCACATCCATCCGCTCAAATTAAATCTGCAATATTATTGGCAGGATTAAACGCTTTAGGTGAGACTACATTAATAGAGCCTGAAAAAACCCGTGATCATTCAGAGAGAATGTTGAGTGGTTTTGGTGCAGATATTGATACTGTTGAAACTAAGGATGGTTTTGAAATTACATTACAAGGACGCCCTGAGTTAATAGCGCAAGATATTGCTGTTCCATGTGACCCATCTTCAGCTGCTTTCCCTGTATGTGCTGCTTTAATAGTAGAAGGTTCAGAAGTATTTTTACCTAATATTGGTTTAAACCCCACACGTTCGGGTTTATTTACAACCTTGGTTGAAATGGGCGCTAATATTGAGTTTGAAAATAATCGCTTAGAGGGAGGTGAACCAGTCGCTGACTTACGCGTAAAAGCTTCAAGTCTTAGTGGGGTTGAAGTTCCACCAAATCGAGCACCCTCTATGATTGATGAGTATCCAATTCTATCGGTTGTTGCTGCTTTTGCTTCAGGCAAAACGATAATGCGTGGGATTAAAGAGTTGCGAGTTAAAGAATGTGATCGAATTGATGCAATGGCTCGTGGTCTTGAAGTCATGGGTGTTAAAATCGAAGAAGGTGAAGATTACTTAATTGTACATGGCCAAAATGGTGAAGTCGAAGGAGGTGGGATAGCACAAACTCACCTTGATCATCGTATTGCTATGTCATTTTTATGTATGGGATTAGCTTCTAAAAAATCTGTAAAAGTTGATGATGGACATGCTATTGCGACATCATTCCCAATTTTTAAAAATTTGATGAGTAATTTAGGGGCCAGTATTACTGACTAATCTAAAAGGGATGAAATGAAATTTGTAGTAGCAATAGATGGTCCAGCCGCGGCTGGAAAAGGGACTATAGCAAAAGCTGTAGCAAAACATTTTAATCTTCCCCATCTTGATACTGGTTTGTTATATCGGGGTATAGGAAAAAAGGCTTTGGCATACTCAAGAACTTCTTATTATCCTGAAGTTGCCAAACAATTAGCCTTGGATTTAAAACCATCAGATTTAAATCCAAACGAATTACGAACACCTGAAATAGCTGAAGCAGCAAGTAAGGTTGCAAAAATAACTGAGGTTCGGGAGGTTTTACTCGATTTCCAACGCAGCTTTGCAAATCAAGATGGTGGAGCAGTTCTAGATGGAAGAGATATAGGAACTGTCATATGTCCAGATGCAGATATTAAATTATTTATCACTGCTAGTGCTGAAGTTCGTTCTTACAGAAGATACAAAGAATTAAAAAATAATGGACACGATGTAGAGCTCGAAAGTGTTCTTCAGGATGTTGTTTCAAGAGATAAGCGAGATGCAGAGCGCGAAACATCTCCATTAGTTATTGCCAAGGATGCAATAAAAATTGATACGTCTTCCTTGACAATAAAGGATGCAGTTGAGGTTGCAATTAGTTATTTAAATGAAAAATATGAAACCGCAAAATTATTAAAATAAAATTGAAAAAATAAAACAATCTTGTTAAATTTTCTGAACATGCTTTTGTATATTGCTTGGGAGGGTAAGATTGAAAGTTATTATTTTTTTTCTTGGAATTCTTGCAGCGGCATTTCCACCAAAAGCTGAGGCAGTTCATAACAGCCCTATTGTTTTTGAAAAATGCTCAAATAAAGCAAATATTTTATTAGATTTCCAACTTTTATTAGAAAAATTTAGAAAAGAGGGCCTAAATTATAACCAAGAGTATGAAACCTTTTTATCTGAATTAAATATATTAGAGCAAAAAGTTAGAAAACTCGAAAAAGAGATAAAAGAAAATCCATCAAATTCAGAATTATGGGGCGTTTATGACACTGTTTATAAAAATTATAATGATACAGCTAATGAGCTTATAAACTTGGAAGAATATGGAGAGAATTTAAAAGAGAGCTCTCAATTAATAATTACTAAATTCGTTAATTTAAGAGATGAGATTTCAATGAATTGTGATGGTGAATGGCAAATTGGTATTATTAGAAAATACTGTAAAAGTAGTGATGAAAAATATCGACAATTTTGCCAACAATTTAAAAGATAATTATCTACGATTAGATGTAAGATAAAGAATCTGAATTTATGGGCGCATCTCTTTACCTTATGTGTAAAATACCCTATACGCACGACAAATTATGCTATTTGAAGATTTATTAACTTCATTTGGGAAAGCAAGGCTGGAGATCTCCGGCCTTTTGTGTGTTTGTAGCTAACCCAAGTTTAGCATGATTGTAATTTTAACCAAAAGACCCGTGGGCAAAACCGCGTGGCCCGAAAAAAAATATGAAGGAACTTATATATGTGCGCAAAAGCGACAATGGAGGAGTTCGAAGCCCTCTTAAATGAAAGCTTCGATATAGACACACCTGATGAAGGTTCTGTCGTAAAAGGTAAAGTAATCGCAATCGAATCTGGTCAAGCCATCATTGATGTGGGTTACAAAATGGAAGGTCGAATTGACCTGAAAGAATTTGCAAATCCTGGCCAAGCACCTGAGATCGAAGTTGGAGATACTGTAGAAGTATTTCTAGATCGTGTTGAAAATCAACGTGGTGAAGCTGTGATTTCCCGTGAAAAAGCTCGGAGAGAAGAAGCTTGGGACCGTCTGGAAAAAGCTCATGCTTCAGAAGAGCGTGTTGATGGCGCAATCTTTGGCCGTGTAAAAGGTGGATTTACTGTTGACCTAGGTGGTGCAGTTGCATTCTTACCAGGATCACAAGTAGACGTACGCCCAGTAAGAGATGCAGGCCCATTGATGGGTATGGCACAGCCTTTCATAGTTTTAAAAATGGACCGCCGCCGTGGAAATATTGTTGTTTCTAGACGTGCAATATTAGAAGAATCACGCGCAGAGCAACGTGCAGAAATAGTCGGCAAATTAGCTGAAGGTGATGCAGTTGATGGTGTAGTTAAGAATATCACGGATTACGGTGCTTTCGTAGATTTGGGTGGAGTAGATGGATTGCTACACGTAACAGATATGGCATGGTCAAGAGTAAATCATCCTTCTGAAGTTCTGACAATTGGTGAAACAATTCAAGTACAAGTAATAAAAATAAATAAAGATACGCACCGCATATCTTTGGGAATGAAGCAGCTGCAAGATGATCCTTGGGGTGATGTTGCTGGTCGCTTCCCATTAGAATCGCTCCACACTGGTAGAGTTACAAACATTACTGATTATGGTGCGTTTGTTGAACTTGCACCTGGAGTTGAAGGCTTAGTGCATGTTTCTGAAATGTCTTGGACAAAGAAAAATGTACACCCTGGTAAAATTGTTTCAACATCACAAGAAGTTGAAGTTATGGTTCTAGAGATTGAGTCAGATAAACGAAGAGTTTCGTTAGGTCTGAAGCAAACACAAGGTAATCCATGGGAAGGCTTTGCGAAGAATTTCCCTGAAGGCGCTGAAGTTGAAGGTGAAGTTAAAAATATCACTGAATTTGGCTTGTTTATTGGACTTGAAGGCGAAATCGATGGAATGGTTCATTTATCAGATTTGGCATGGGATCAATCAGGTGAAGAAGCTTTAGCAAATTACAAAAAAGGTGATACAGTCAAAGCAGTTGTGATTGATGTGGATGCAGAAAAAGAACGCATTTCATTGTCAGTAAAAAATCTTGGTCAAGATCCATTCGCAGAAGCAGTTTCAGGCGTTAAGCGTGGTGCTGTAGTAACAGTCGAAGTAACATCAATTGAAGAAGGTGGCATCGAAGTCGAATATGATGGTATGAAGGCATTTATTCGAAGATCAGATCTTTCGCGTGACCGTGCAGAGCAGCGTCCTGAACGTTTCAGTGTTGGTAATAAACTTGATGCAAGAGTAACATCAATTGATGCTAAAACACGTAAGCTAGGCCTATCGATTAAAGCTCGTGAAATTGCTGAAGAAAAAGAAGCTGTTGAACAATATGGCTCTTCAGACTCTGGAGCATCATTAGGAGATATTCTTGGTGCAGCTTTAAAAAGTAACGATTAATAAATAAAATCTAAATAGCGCTGATTATTCAGCGCTATTTTTTTGTCTACGATTCGTAATTATATAAAATATCAATAAAATTATTGATTATTTGATTAATAAATCAAAAAATTTAACCTAAATTAAAAAAAAATACTAACAATTCAAGGTTTTCAGTGACTTTTTTAACTGAGGGACTTTGCAGGATGGTTAAAATCTGTAACTATATTTTTAATTTCATATGATGCTTTCAGGGAGATACAATAATGATACGTTCTGAATTGGTAGAAAAAATTGCCGCTGAGAACCCACATTTATATCAACGCGATATCGAGCGAATTATTGGAACTGTTTTTGATGAAATTATTGATGCGATGTCTAATGGAAATAGAGTGGAGTTACGCGGGTTTGGTTCTTTTTCAGTTAAGCAAAGAGAAGCTCGAAGAGGTCGAAATCCAAGGACAGGTGAAACTGTCGATGTAGAAGAGAAACACGTACCTTTTTTTAAAACTGGTAAGCTTTTACGCGACCGTTTAAATGAAAATTAAATCATAATAAGCCATTTTTTAGAAAAAGGTATTCATGCGTATAGTTCGTTTTATTATTATTTTTTTCATTTCTATTCTTTTATTAATTTTAGCCTTGGTAAATCGCCAGTATGTAGATTTTCGCTTTTTGCCAATTAACTTATCAGATCAACTAGGTGTCTCGGGAAGTATTACACTTCCGTTATTTATACTGACATTTATTGGAATATTAGTAGGCGTACTTCTAGGTTTTTTTTGGGAATACTTACGAGAACATAAATATCGTAAGGCACTTTCACAAAAAACAAAAAAGGTTAAAGTTTTAGAAAATGAAATAAAAAAATTGAAAAATATTACTAACAATGAAGCAGATCAAATTCTTGAATTACTTGAATAAACCCTGAATTTAGCTATTTGAATTACTTATAGTTTAATGAACTCAAAATAAATTTTGAAAAGATAAAATAATGCGTGTGAAAATTTGTGGATTAACAACGCTAGATACACTCGATGGCGCTATTAATGCAGGTGCTGCATATGTTGGGTTTGTATTTTTTGAAAAATCACCTCGACACCTTACTATTGAAAAAGCTAGTCAAATGGCGAAAATTGTACCAGAGGGCATTTGCAAAACTGCTTTAGTTGTCGATCCGTCTGATCTAGACTTGGATACACTTTTAGATAAAGTTCCAATTGATATGATTCAACTTCATGGACATGAAAGTGTTGATCGCGTGTCGGAAGTTAAAGATAGATTTGGACTGCCAGTTATGAAAGCCGTTGGAATATCTGATAGTTCAGATTTGATATATTTAGATGAATATAGCAGAATTGCCGACCAGATACTGGTTGATGCAAAACCGTCAAGAAATTCAGTTCTGCCTGGAGGTAATGGATTGTCTTTTGATTGGAGGCTTTTAGCTGGTCGAAGATGGACAACTCCTTGGATGCTCGCGGGTGGTTTGAATCCTAATAATTTGTTAAAAGCTGCTGAACTAACTGGTGCAAAACAATTTGATGTTTCCTCTGGTGTTGAGGCATCAAGTGGGGTTAAAGATATAAAACTTATTTCAGATTTTATTCAAGCGGCTAACGGAGAACTGTAGATGGCAAATGATATGTTTAATTCTTTCATGAATGTACCAGATGAAAAAGGTAGATTTGGCCAGTTCGGTGGTCGCTTTGTTTCGGAAACACTTATGCCGCTTATTTTGGATCTTGAAGCGGAATATGAAAAAGCAAAAACTGATGAATCTTTCTGGGATGAAATGAATTATCTATGGAAGTACTATGTGGGTAGGCCATCTCCTTTATATTTTGCAGATCGCGTAACTTCTGAGTTAGGTGGAGCAAAAATATACTATAAACGTGATGAGCTTAATCATACGGGTGCTCACAAAATCAATAATGTTTTAGGCCAAATTCTTCTAGCTCGAAGAATGGGAAAAACGCGCATAATTGCAGAGACTGGTGCAGGACAGCATGGTGTGGCGACTGCCACAGTTTGCGCAAAGTTTGGTCTAAAGTGTATTATTTATATGGGTGCTCATGATGTTGAGCGCCAAGCGCCTAACGTATTTAGAATGAAGTTATTAGGGGCAGAAGTTGTTCCAGTAACTAGTGGTCGAGGAACCTTAAAAGACGCGATGAACGATGCTTTGCGAGATTGGGTAACTTATGTAGATGAAACATTCTACTGTATTGGCACTGTTGCAGGCCCACATCCATACCCAGCAATGGTTCGTGATTTTCAATCAATCATAGGAAAAGAAACAAAAGAGCAAATGATGGAAGTAGAAGGTCGCCTTCCTGATAGTGTAATTGCTTGTATTGGTGGTGGATCAAACGCTATTGGACTTTTTCATCCATTTCTAGATGAAAGAGACGTTAGGATTATTGGTGTTGAAGCGGGCGGTAAAGGTGTAAATGATAAAATGGAGCATTGTGCTTCATTAACAGGCGGTAGACCTGGTGTTTTACACGGAAATAGAACGTATTTGTTGCAAGACGATGATGGCCAAATATTAGAAGGTCATTCCATCTCAGCAGGTTTAGACTATCCTGGTATAGGGCCAGAGCACAGTTGGCTTCATGAAACAGGACGAGCAGAATATGTTTCTGTTACTGACCAAGAAGCATTAGATGCATTTCAATTCTCATGCAGGACAGAGGGAATAATTCCAGCACTAGAACCAGCCCATGCGTTAGCTCATGTAAGAAAAATAGCTGGTGACTTGCCAAAAGACCACATTATGGTGATGAATATGTGTGGCCGAGGTGATAAAGATATATTTACAGTAGCCAGGGCGCTTGGATGGGACATGAACGAAGATTAGGAATAAAGTTATTAAATATATTTTTTATGTCTTAATGTAAGTTTTGAGGTGAAGCATGGCAGTCATGTTGGGTATAGACACAGGTGGTACTTACACTGATGCTGTATTAATCAAAAATGATAATGAAATAATAGCAAGTTCAAAATCTTTAACAACAAAGTCTAATCTAGCTATTGGAGTTGCTAATGCCGTTTCGGCAGTCTTAGAGCAAAGTTGTGTAAGCGCAAAAGACATCGTTATGACTTCACTTTCAACAACACTTGCAACAAATGCTTTGGTTGAAGGAAAAGGTGGTAAAGTATGTTTGATCTATGTTGGTTTCAGTTCTAAAGATATTGAACGACAAGGATTAGCAGAGGCCCTAAGAGGTGATCCTGTTATAATTATTTCTGGTGGACATGATCATTCAGGAAATGAGCTTTCCAGGCTTGATTTAAGTACTTTAAAAGCCGAATTATTAAAAATTGATAATGTTACTGGGTTTGCTATTGCTGGCCAATTTGCAACAAGAAATCCATCACATGAAAAAGCTGTTCGTGATATTATTCGAGAGACAACAGGAGTTCCCGTTTCGTGTTCATATGAACTTTCAGCAAAACTAGGTGGTCCAAAAAGGGCAATGACTGCAGTTTTAAATGCACGCCTTATTGGAATGATAGACCATTTAATTGGAGCAACTGAAGCTTATCTTTGTGATATTGGCATAACCTCACAGATGATGGTTGTACGAGGTGATGGAGCATTAATTAGTGCTGATCAAGCAAGAGAAAAGCCTATAGAAACAATTCTTTCAGGGCCTGCCGCAAGCATAGTAGGTGCAAGTTGGTTAACAAATGAAAAAAATGCCTTAGTTTCAGATATTGGGGGGACAACAACTGACGTTGCAGTACTAGCTGAAGGCAAACCTAAGATTGATCCTGAAGGAGCAATGGTGGGAGGGCTTAGGACAATGGTAGAAGCTGTTGCAATGCGTACATTTGGTTTGGGTGGAGATAGCCAAGTGCACCTAAAGCGTGATGGCCTTATTGGGGAGCTAATCTTAGGGCCAAGGCGTGTTATGCCAGTTTCTTTGTTGGCTGCTGATCATAAAAAAATTGTTCATGATGCATTAGATAGTGCACTAAATTCTAATAAGATTAATGAATTTGCAGGTCAATTTTTAGTACCTATCAGTGATAATGCATCAGAATTAAGTAATAAAGATGTTATTGTTTTTAATAGAATTAAAGATGGTCCTATACCAATGTCCGAAGCAATTAGTTCAAGGGTAGATTTAGGTTCAATAAGCAGATTATTAGAACGTGGAATTATAATGCATTCAGCTTTAACCCCATCTGATGCAAGCCACGTTTTAGGAAATCTTGATGCATGGGATGCGAGTGCTGCACAGAAAGCATTATTAATTTTTGGTCGAATGCGTACTGGATCAGGTGAAATTTTATCAAAAGATTATCAAGAATTAGCTTTAAGAATAATCAATCAGTTAACAGAACAAACTTCGGAAGTAATATTGGAAACAGCTTTTGGTGAGGAAAATATTGATGGCAGGGCTAGGGATTTAGCACGCCATGTTTTAGTGAAAAATGGGCTTAACCATCATAGAAATATTGTTTCACTAGATGTAGCTATAAACTTACCAATTATTGGTTTAGGAGCATCTGCAAAAACATATTACGGAGAGGTTGGTAAAAAGTTATCAACAAAAACAATATTACCAAAGCATGGAGGTGTAGCTAATGCTATTGGTGCAGTTGTTGGCCAAATAACAATGCGTGAGTCAGGTAAAATTGTAAGTGGTGGAGAGGGTATATGGAGGGTTTTTACTGATAAGGGGCCTGTTGATTGTAAAGACCAAAAAGTTGCCTATGAAATACTAAAGCAGGGTTTGACAAATAAAGTACAATTAGCTGCAACAAATGCTGGAGCTGAAAATATTCATATTCAATTTGAAGATGAGGAACAGACTGCAATTATTGAAGGTCGAGAAGTTTTCATTGAGGGATCAATATTAGCCATAGCAACTGGTAGGCCAAGGATTGTTCAAACATGAGTGTTATAAAAACTATTGGCTTTGATGCTGATGATACCCTTTGGCATAATGAAAGATTTTTTGGTGAGGCCCAAAATAAACTGACAGCATTACTGCATGAATATGCCGATAATGAAACAGTATCTAAAGCAGTATTGGAAATGCAACGTCAAAATGTAAACTCGTTGGGATATGGTATAAAATCATTTACTTTTGCAATGATGCAAGTTGCCTTGGATTTGAGTCGAGAAAAATTAGATTCAAAAACAATGAGGGAAGTTATTAATATAGGTAGAGAGATGATGGAGCACCCTGTTGATTTTATAGATGGAGTTCCAAACATATTAGAAAGCTTGAGTGAGTCTTACGAACTTGTTTTGATAACCAAAGGTGACTTAATAGATCAAGAGCGTAAAGTAAATTTATCAAATGTTGGAAGGTGGTTTAAGAATATTGAAATTGTCAGTGAAAAACATTCAAGTACATATAAAAATATTTTTAGTAGATTTGGGAAAATGGACGAAAGTGTAATGGTAGGTAACTCTATTAAATCTGACGCAGTACCAGCAGTAAAGGCAGGTGCTTGGGGTATACACGTTCCATATCCTATAACTTGGGAACTTGAAATGGCCAAACCTATGACTGACCATGAACGTTATTTTGAAGCAAATAATTTATCGCATGCGGCAGAAATTATTAAATC
>FZLS01000042.1 GCA_900197625.1 Rhodobacteraceae bacterium Water-Bin34
AGAAAGTAACACATTTTGGAACATCTGCTAAATATTTGGATGCATGTTCAAAAGCTGATGTTAATCCAATAAGTACTCATGATTTATCTGATCTAAGGACAATCTTGTCGACAGGTTCGCCTCTATCTGACGCTGGCTTTGATTATGTATATAAAAATTGGAAAAAAGATGTTTGTTTATCGTCCATAGCGGGAGGTACTGATATTTTAGGTTGTTTTGTTGGTGGTAGCCCGACAAGCCCAGTTTTTAAAGGTGAATGCCAAAAACGCCTTTTAGCCATGAATGTTAAAGTTTATAATGATAGTGGCAAAGCAATCCAAAGTACTCGAGGTGAATTGGTATGCGTAAGTCCGCATCCATCTATGCCCATTGGATTTTGGAATGATAAAGATAATGCACGATATAAATCAGCTTATTTTGAGAAGTTTGAAAATGTTTGGCACCAAGGTGATTTTGTTGAGTTGACCGTCAACAAAGGTTTGAAATTTTTTGGACGCTCTGATGCAGTATTAAATCCTGGTGGTGTTAGAATTGGAACTGCTGAAATTTATCGAATTGTTGAGACAATGGAGGAAGTAATCGAAGGCGTCGTTATTGGTCAGAATATTGGTGATGATCAGCGTGTCGTATTATTTTTAAGAGTATTGGATAATGTTTTATTTGATGAAACCCTTGTTAAGAAAATAAAACAACAAATTAGGTCTAGAGCAACACCACGACATGTCCCTGCAATAATTTTAAAAGTTGAAGATATTCCTAGAACAAAATCTGGAAAAATTGCAGAAATTGCAGTTCGAGATACTGTTCATGGTCATGATATAAAAAACATGGCATCATTGGCAAATCCAGAAGCAATCAAATATTTTAAGAATATTAAAGAATTGAATTTTGTTACATGAAAATGGAACTTTTTTTGTATTAATTGTAACTGGTGAAAGTGCTGTTAAAGTTTTGTGATGCGCTTCATTCAATTCTTGCCTTATTTTTGGTGCAGTATTTATAAAAGTATTAGCAGAAAGTTTTAATGTTGAGATCTTAATAAAAATATTGACTATCAAAAAGAGTAACTAAAGCAGCAAGTATCAGAACCATAAGCATAATTGTTTTAAAATTTTTATTTGAATATTTGTTAAACAGTATTGTCCCAGTCCAAGCACCCAATAATATTGCAGGGCTTGCTAACACTGCATAGATTATAGTTTGATTGCTTATTAATCCAAATGTAAGAAAACTAATAACAGATAGACCAATAATAGCTGCCGAAAGCATAACAATATTTGCTCGTGTTATTAAGCTGTTGTCTCCTTTGGCAAGAATAGCAGTTGCAAAAAGTGGTCCAGCCATTCCGGTCAATCCTTGTGTTAGACCTGAAAGAGCCCCAATTACATAGTTTGCTTTAACTGACGCTAAACTTTTTATTTTTGATTGTTTCGACAACAAATATACAGAAAACAAAACAAATAAAGAAATAATAACTTTCACTATATTTGGATCTATTAATATCAATAAAAAAGTGCCTAGAGGAACAAATATAAGGAAAGCTATCAATATTGGAACAACAGTTTTCTTTTCAAAGTTTTTATATGCTGTCGGTAATAATCCAATTGATACAGGGATTTCGATCAAAATTTCAATCGCTACTGCCTGAACAGGTCCAAAAAGAATTGCTAAAGCTGGTACGGTTAATAAAGCTGATCCAAATCCAGTGTATCCACGAATTATTCCAGAAAAATAAACAACAATAAGCATTATAGCAAAGCTGAGTGTAAATAACTGTTCGTACATAGTGACATATTTTCCGAATATCATTTAATTTAAAAAATAAATATATGAACATCAAGTATTCAATTTTTAACTGATGATCAAAATATGTACTCAAATTTTACTTATAAATCCTATAACTAATTTGTAATTATGTGATGAATATTGCAGGTTTTAATTTGATATAATTTATGGTGATTCCAATGGATGATATGTCTGCACGCCTTGGTGTTGATATAGGTGGTACTTTTACAGATGTAGTGTTGGAAATTTCTGGAGTTTCCTACTCCACAAAAGTTTTGACTACATATTTAGCTCCTGAAGATGCAATCATTGATGGAATGTTCCAGGTTTGTAGTAAGGCAGGAATAACTCCTTCCCATATCAATCAGATAATTCATGGAACAACTTTAGCAACGAATGCATTAATTGAACGTCGAGGTGCAAAAACAGCATTAATTACAACTGAAGGTTTTCGTGATGTTATAGAAATGCGCACTGAGTCAAGATTTGAGCAGTATGACTTAAATTTAAGTTTACCTGAGCCATTATTACCTCGACAAATGCGATATACTGTTCCGGGTAGAATAGATGCAAATGGTAATGAGTTATTACCATTGGATCGTAAAGAAATTGAAAAAGTTGTCCGAAAAGTTGCAATTGCAGAATATGAAAGTGTTGCAATTGGTTTAATTCATTCTTACGCAAACAATTCTCATGAAAAATTAGTACAAGAAGTTGTGAATGACCTTATGCCAAAGGCCATGGTATCTTTATCTTCTGAAGTTAGCCCTCAGATGCGGGAGTACGAACGTTTTAACACTGTTGTGGCGAATGCTTACATTAAGCCTTTGATGAAGTCATATTTAGATCGACTTAAAGGGAAAATGAAAGAGGCTGGAGCTGATTGTAATATTTTTTTAATGCATTCAGGTGGTGGAATTATTTCTATTGAAAGTGCTGCAAATTTTCCTGTGAGATTAGTTGAATCAGGCCCTGCAGGTGGTGCAGTATTTGCAGCAAATATTGCAGAGAAATATGGTTTAGATAAAGTTTTATCTTTTGATATGGGTGGAACAACTGCCAAAATATGCCTTATTAAAAATTATACACCAAGAACATCAAGGGTATTTGAGGTGGCAAGAACTTATCGGTTTAAAAAAGGTTCAGGCATGCCAATTTCAATACCTGTAATTGATATGGTCGAAATAGGTGCAGGAGGGGGATCACTTGCTCATGTAGATGAGATGAAACAAATACGGGTGGGTCCTGAGAGTGCTGGATCTGAGCCAGGACCAGCATGTTATAATAAGGGCGGTAATAAGCCGGCAGTAACTGATGCAGATCTTGTTTTAGGAAAGTTAGATCCCGAAAATTTTGCTGGAGGATCAATTAAACTTAATACATCTTCATCAAAAGAAGTATTGCAAAATGTTATTGGAAATTCGTTGGAAATGGACACTGTAACTTCAGCTTTTGGATTGGTTGAGGTTGTAGATGAAAACATGGCAAATGCTGCTCGGGTTCATGCTGTAGAAAACGGTGAAGATCTTTCCCAATATACAATGATTGCATTTGGAGGTGCAGCACCTCTGCATGCTGGCCGTTTGTGTGAAAAACTTGGAGTAGATAGACTGCTTGTTCCTCAAGGAGCTGGCGTTGGGTCGGCAATAGGATTTCTACGTGCACCTTTTAGCTTTGAAGCTAATCGTTCTGTATATATGTCACTTGCTAGTTTTCATGAGCAAAAAATAAAAGATATTTTTTCTGAACTTCAATTAGAAGCAACAAAATTTGTAAGGGATTGTGATCCTAAAAGTGAAATACTCTCAGATTTTAAAGTTTATATGCGTTATTCTGGTCAAGGGTGGGAAATCCCAATTGTTTTAACTAAAGATCAAGCATTGATGCCTGATGTTGATACATTTGAGTCACGATTTATTGAGGATTACATTAAGTTGTTTGGCCGAGCTGTTGAAGGAATGGATATTGAAATCACAGTTTGGTCAGTTAATGCATCCACACCTCACGAAGAAGTCAGTTCCTTATCTGAAAATACACAAACTAAAAAAACGCCTTCTCACAGTAAACGTAAATTATTTGACCATGAGACAGAAGATTTTAAAATTGTTGATGTGGTATTAAGAAATAGTATGAGTGTAGGATCGACTGTAGATGGGCCCGCCATCATAACTGAAGATGAAACAACAATAATTGTTCCGGCAAACAGAAAAGCTATTTGTCAATCAGATGGCTCTATAGAAATGCGATTAAAGGTTATTCAAGAATGAAACGTTCTAATGTAGCTTATCAAGTAATGTGGAACCGACTGATTTCAGTTGTAGAAGAGCAAGCTCAAGCACTTGTCCGTACGGCATTTTCAACTTCAGTGCGCGAAGCCGGTGACTTATCTGCTGGTGTTTATGATGTGAAAGGTCAGATGCTTGCGCAAGCAGTTACAGGGACGCCTGGTCATGTAAATGCTATGGCAGATGCCGTTGCTCATTTTATAAGACGAATTGGAAGAGATAACATATATGAAGGTGACGTCTATATTACCAATGACCCATGGGAGGGCACTGGCCATCTGCATGATATTACAATGGTTACACCATCTTTTTATAGAAAAGAATTAGTAGGGTTTTTTGCATGTACCGCCCATATTGTTGACATTGGGGGTAGGGGATTTGGTGCTGATGCAGCAAGTATTTATGAAGAAGGTTTATACCTGCCAATAATGAAATTTGCAGAGCGTGGGCAAGTTGATCAAACTTTGTTGAAAATTGTGCGAGGAAACGTACGCGAACCGGATCAATTGATTGGAGATATTTATGCTCTTTCAACATGCAATGAAATAGGGCATCGCAGACTAACAGATATGATGCAAGAGTTTGATATTTCTGATTTAAAAACAATTTCTGAATTTATTCTTGAGAATTCAAGAAGAGCAACTATCGAGCGTATTGCAGCATTACCAAAAAAATCAGCAAGTGGAGAATTAACGGTTGATGGATTTGAGCATCCCATCACTTTAAAAGTTAAAATAATTGTTCACAAAGATAAAATTATATCAGATTTTACTGGATCATCAGGACTTGATAAAAAAGGTATAAACTGTCCTCTAGTTTACACAAAGGCTTATGCTTGTTATGCTCTTAAAGTAGCGATTGCCCCTGAAATACCAAATAATGCGGCTTCCTTGGCTCCCTTTGAAATTGTTGCGCCAGTCGATACTATTGTGAATGCTGTTCACCCCGCACCAGTCGCTTTAAGGCATATCATTGGCCACTTTGTGCCTGATGCTGTGTTTAACGCATTTGATAAAATTGTGCCTTCTGTAGTACCTGCAGAGGGAGCAGGGTGCTTATGTAATTTTCAGGTTTCACTTCGACCATCAAGCGATAGTCTGCTTGGTAAAAATGCTAAGCGTTCTGAAGTTTTAACATTTAATTCGGGGGGATCTGGAGCACGCCCAAAGCATGATGGATTAAATGCAACAGCATTCCCATCTGGGGTTATGACAATGCCTATTGAGGCAACTGAACATGCAGGACCTGTTATTATTTGGCGAAAAGAATTGCGCCCAGATTCTGGTGGGAATGGGAAACAACGCGGAGGGCTTGGGCAGTACATGGAGGTAGGTGCTCAAGAAGGTTATGAGTTTGATTTTCAGGCAATGTTTGACAGGGTCAATTATCCTGCACTCGGTCGGCGAGGAGGTGGCTCTGGTGCATCAACCTCTATAGAGCAAGATAATGGCACTCCGATGAATGGAAAAGGTAAACAATTTGTACCTAATGGGAGAAAAGTCATTATGGCATTTCCAGGTGGAGCTGGATACGGTGATGCAAAAGGCAGAGCGCTTGATCAAGTTAAAAGAGATCTCCTGCGTGGCTATATATCCATAGAAACTGCCAAAGAGTATTATGGATTAAGCCAAGAAGAAATTGATGTAGTTCAAAAAGCTATTGTAAACGGCGAAGATTTTTAATCATATTAATGACATAAATTAAGAAAAGGTTTTTTCATGGAATTAGCAAAAAATAAATTTACTCATGCAATTGCTGCTGGTGAAAAGCAAATAGGGCTTTGGGTGACACTTGCTAATTCTTTTGTTGCTGAAGTCACAGCCCATTCAGGATATGATTGGGCTGTTATTGACATGGAGCATTCCCCTAATGATTATTTTACTGTCCTTGGCCAATTACAAGCATTTAGTTCAAGTGGGACAACTGCCCTTGTTAGACCAGAATGGAATGACCCAGTAATTATTAAAAGATTGCTGGATTTAGGGGCGCCAGGTTTCGTATTCCCAATGATTGAAAGTGTTGAAGAGGCTCAAAAAGCTGTTGCAGCTACAAGATATCCACCAAAAGGAATTAGAGGAGTGTCGGGATCTTCAAGGGCAACAAAATTTGGAAGAGTTACTGATTATATGTCCAAAATAGATGATGAAACTACAGTAATTCTTCAGATAGAGTCTGCGGCTGCAATTAGTCAAGGGGTTGAAATCGGATCTGTTGACGGCGTGAGCGGAATATTTTTTGGCCCATCAGATATTGCTGCTGATATTGGGCTACTTGGTCAGCCCATGCATGAGGATGTGTGGAAATTAATAAAACCAGTTGCTAAAAAACTAATCTCAAAAGGTATACCCGTGGGAACTTTAGTTTTAGATACAAAATTTGCTGCCGAACTTTTAAATGAAGGATTTAGTTTTGTAGCGTGTGCCGTTGATAGTGATTTACTTGCTAAAGCATCGGATAATGCCTTAAATAATGTGAAAGAAAATTTATCATAAACAAGAATGATTGTGGAGAAAATTTAAAGTGACTTTTGAACATCCTGATAATGGTTACCAAGAAAGTATTACAAATTTTTCTATTCTTTGGTGTTTAGTATTCGGTTCCCTTTATTTTGCTTATAAAGGCATCTGGCGCCACTTTGTTTTAAGTTTGGCAATCGGAGTATTCACATTCGGCGTTTCTTGGTTCATTTATCCTTTTTTTGCAAAAAATATTATTGCTACTCAGTATAGGAAAAATGGCTGGTTAGAAATTTAATAACAGCCCTAAGTTTTTTATAATCCTAGCTGATAAAGAATATTGGGTATTTGTTTTTTCAATTTAAAAAATCCTTTTGAAGCATATTGCCATGTATATTTGTCATAATCTCTGTAGTGTTCGTTTATATAGATATCATGCTCTGCAAGATTTTTCTTAATTTTTCTAAATTCACTCTTAACCGCACCTACTGGAATTTTTGGTGTGATAATATTTTTAGTACCTAGTTTATCAGATGCGTCTAGAATTATTTCTGTCCAGTTTGTGTCTTCCACTGGTTTTAAATTTTTACACCCCAATCTTTGAGCAGAATTTTGAACGGCAGTGTTAGAAAAAGATCTCACACTATCTAAAGGTTCAATCCATTCTGGGAATTTCTTTTTGCGGTATAATGGAACTATCTCCACCTCTAAATTATCTTCTCTTATTGATGTTTCAGGACTACAGTCTTCTTCCGTTACAAGTAAAATTGCATCTTCATCTTTGAATTGCTCTAAGTCTACTAAAGGAACAAAAGGGTGATTAATATTCTCAGTTAATGGTTCTATATCCTCTCTCAATTGTCCTGATGGATTAAATTGACCATCTGTAAATTTTTCAATATTTGAGGCCCTTGCTGCATATGCTTTGCCTTTTGTATGAAGCCCACTTACCCATCTCCAACTGAGAGTATTTGATGCAGCATCTGCATCTATTAAGTGCAGCATAAAAAAATCAGCCCCTAATTCCATTGGTAATTTAAGGGTGAAAACCCATATTGATGCAAACCACATTCTTACATGATTATGTAAATAACCGGTTGATTTTAATTGTTTACACCAAAAATCAAAGCACTCTATCCCTGTTTCACCATTCACGGCTGACATGTAGTTTTCTTTTATAAACTTATTATTTTCTAATTTAACATATTCTTTAATTAATTTCTCATTGTGATGAGACCAGACTGTTGGATGCTGTTCCAGCCAACCTTTAAAATATCCTCTCCAAAATACTTCTTGAATAAATTTCATTGCAGAATGTGGATTATGGTGCTTGAGGATCTCTATCAAGACCTCTTCTTCAGTAATTAACCTGTGTTTAATCCATGGAGATAGTGCTGAAACTGAATTTTTTCTAACAGAGGAAAAGTCAAAATTTCTTTTGTTTGAATAAATTTCACCAGCCAGAGGTGCAAATTCTTTTAATCGTTTTAATCCTGCCTCACGAGTAGGAACAAATGCTTCAGTAAAGTTATTTGGCGAATTCATTTAAATAGGGCTCCATCGATAACTAAGATATTAAGTAGTTTGAAAAATCAAAAAATGAAGAAATTAATTTAAATAAGATTTAATACTTTATTCTATCAAATAATTTTATGTAATGTGTCATTGTCAGGCAATGATTAACCGGCTTACGTAATCTTTTGGAGCTTTAGAATGGAAATTATTCCAAATAATGGTGCTACTATCTATGTGCAAAATGAAGTAGATTCTGATATTGTTGTTTGTAATGAAGGATTAAGTTTCTGGGGAGGCGTTGATCCTGATACTGGTGTTATCATTGACAATCATCATCCAAATTGTGGTGAAGAACTTTCTGGTAAAATTGTGTTAATGCCTACTTCCCGGGGATCGTGTAGTGGTAGTGGCGTATTGCTGCAGCTTGCACAAAATGGAAAAGCACCAGCTGCAATCATATTTAGAGAAAGCGAAGATATTTTAACTCTAGGCGCAATGATTGCTGAAAGATTGTTTAATAAGAAAATTGCCATATTACGTTTAGAGCCACAAATTTATGAGATATTATCTGAACAGAAATCTGCAAAAATTGATGGCCTTAAATTATTTTTTTCATCCACCTCAATTGATTTATTTCAACCTAATTTAAATAAAATATGCTTAAGTAACTCAGATAAAAAAATCTTAGCGGGAGATAAGGGTGAAGCCACAAAGATTGCGATGGAAGTATTGTGCTTGATGGCCGCTGCTCAAAACGCAGATGAATTGATTGATGTATCAAGGGGTCATATTGATGGTTGTATTTTAGCGCATGATGCTAATCTCCACTTTGCAGAAAAAATGCTTGATATGGGTGCGAGTGTGATTATTCCAACTACCATAAATGCAATTTCAGTAGACAGAGAAAACTGGCAATCACAGGGTGTGGTTCCTGATCTAGGTATAAAAGCCAGTAGGCTTGCTGATGCATATGTAAAAATGGGTGCCCATCCTACATTTACATGCGCACCATATCTCCTCGCTGAAAGTCCAAGAAAAGGTGAAGTTATAGGTTGGTCTGAATCTAATGCAGTTATTTACGCAAACTCTGTGATTGGAGCGCGCACTCAAAAACATCCAGATTATTTAGATTTATTTATAGCAATGACAGGGCGCACTCCAAATACAGGTGTTTATCTAGAAAAAAACCGCCAACCAGTCTGTGAGATTCAAGTCACGCTTCCTACAAGTTTTGATGATGCTATTTGGCCAATGGTAGGTTGGTTGGCGGGACATAAATCACCTAATGGTATTCCATTATTATCTGGCCTTGAAGATATTTCTATTAATAACGATGGTTTAAAAGCTTTATGTGCGGCATTTGGCACTACATCCGCAGCTCCAATGATACATATAAAAGGGCATACTCCGGAGGATGAATTGCAGAATATTAAATGTGCAAATTCTACATCTATTATGCCAATTGATTTATTGAATTTATGGCAAAATTTTAACACTGGGAACAATAAAATAGACTTAGTCGCAATTGGAAGTCCTCACGCATCAACTTCTGAGTGTTTGAAATTTTTAGAGTTTTTGATGGATAAGAATGAAGTTGTAAATGTACCCACTATTTTAACTGTTGGACGAGAGACGCTCGCAAAATTAGAAGAGCAAGGGCATTTAAATCAATTAACCAAACTAGGTGTACAGGTTGTTCCTGATATTTGTTGGTGCTCCATTACTGAACCAATTTTCCCTTCAAAAACGCAAACATTGGTAACTAACTCTGGTAAATATGCACACTACGGTAAGGGTTTGACAGGGCGAAATGTACGTTTTGGTAGTTTGGAAAACTGTGCTTCCGCATCGATTAATGGCTATGTAGATGATGATTTTCCTCAGTGGTTAACGGCTTAAACTCATAAATTTTAACTAATCATTAATAATTTTGTGAATATTTATTTTAATGATGACAGGGTTGAAAAAATTGTGTCTTTTGTAACTCTAAAATTATGGAGAATCTCATGTCATTCAATTCATTAGTTGTTCGTAAGGACGATGAAGGTAAAACCTCAGGATCCGTAGAAAAAATGACTGTTGAACAATTGCCTGCGGGCAATGTGACTGTAGCAGTTGAGTACTCTACAGTTAATTACAAAGATGGTCTTTGCTTGGGATCTGGTGGTGGCATGGTTAGAAATTACCCTCATATCCCCGGTATAGATATGGCAGGTGTAGTTGAAGCATCTGAAGACCCTAGATATAAAGCTGGCGATCGTGTTGTTTTAACTGGATGGCGATATGGTGAAGTTCATTGGGGTGGGTATTCACAAAAAACTAGAGTAAATGCAGATTGGCTTGTTGGGTTACCTGAGGGAATATCTACAAAACAAGCAATGGCAGTTGGAACAGCTGGCATCACGGCTATGTTTTCGGTGATGTCACTAGAAGCACATGGGTTGAAGCCTGAGAATGGTCCAGTTTTAATAACTGGCGCAGCCGGGGGCGTTGGATCTGTAGCAAGTGCAATTTTGTCAAACATAGGTTATGAAGTTGCTGGTGTAACAGGAAGGCCTGATAGTGCGGATTATTTGAAATCCCTAGGTGTTTCTCAAATTGTTGCAAGAGAGGACATTAATGAAACCGTCAAGAGGCCGTTAGAATCTGAAACTTGGGCGGGCTGTATTGATGCTGTTGGTGGTGCAATGTTAGCCAGAGTGTTGGGCCAAATGAAATACGGTGCTTCAGTAGCGTCAGTTGGATTGGCCGGAGGAGCTGGATTACCTGCAACTGTCATTCCATTTTTATTACGTGGCGTTAATATTCTTGGTATAGATAGTGTAATGAGGCCATACAATAATCGTGTTGAAGCATGGTCACGAATTGCAAATGAACTTCCTCTCGAAAAACTTGATAGTATGATCGTGGATGCAAAATTAGCAGATTTGCCGATGTTAGGAAAAGATATTCTTAAAGGAAAAGTTCAAGGAAGAGTTGTTGTTGATGTGAATGCTTAAAGTTCAATAACTTTACATTATAATTAAGAAACATAGTTTAGACTCTTGAGTTGAACTATTCAAAGATTAGGAAAAAGCATGAAACTTGATATTGAATATATCCGCAAACAATTCCCTGCATTTGACCAAAAGACATTAATGGGACAAGCTTTTTTTGAGAATGCTGGTGGTTCATATACATGCAAACCTGTAATTGACCGATTGACCCGCTACTATAATGAGCGAAAAGTTCAACCATATGCACCCTATGAAGCTTCAACATTAGCTGGGAATGAGATGGATGAGGCCAGAGATCGTTTAGCATCAATTCTAGGCGTTGAGACTGATGAAGTGAGTTTTGGTCCGTCAACAACACAAAATACTTACGTTTTAGCTCAAGCTTTTGGTCAATATTTAGATGCTGGTGATGCGATCATTGTTACTAATCAAGATCATGAGGCAAATACAGGGCCGTGGCGCCGTCTGGCTGATCGAGGAATAGAAGTTCGTGAATGGAAAATAGATAGTGAAACGGGACATCTAGACATACAAGATTTGAATTCCATTATAGATGAAAAAGTAAAACTTGTATGTTTTCCACATTGTTCAAATATAGTCGGCGAAATAAATGATGTGCAGGAAATTTGTAAAGTTATCAAATCTTCTGGTGCTTATAGCTGTGTTGATGGTGTAAGCTACGCTCCGCATGGGATACCAAATGTTGGAAAATTGGGTGCAGATATCTATTTATTTTCAGCATATAAAACCTTCGGGCCCCATCAGGGGATAATGACTATTAACCGTGAACTTGGAATGAAGCTTCCAAATCAGGGGCACTATTTTAACGAAAATAGTCTCTATAAACGGTTCACTCCTGCAGGCCCAGATCATGCACAAATAGCTGCAAGCGCTGGAATGGCAGACTATATTGATGATGTTTATAAACACCATTCAAATGGAAATGAGGGTGCGCTCGGTCGTGGTGAGTTTGTTCATGACCTTTTTAGAAATCATGAAGAAAATTTACTACAGCCTTTATTAGATTATCTTAACGCAAAAAATTCAGTAAGGCTTTTGGGCCCTTCTGATGCCTCAAAAAAAGCTCCAACAGTGGCTGTAGCCTTAAAAGAAAGTCCAGAAGCAGTCGCAGGAAAATTATCTAAGCACGGTATAATGGCGGGTGGTGGTGATTTTTATGCAGTTCGCTGCATAAAGGCACAAGGAATTGATCCCACTCATGGTGTATTACGCCTAAGTTTTGTTCATTATACAAATAAATCTGAAATTGATAAATTGATAACTGCTTTGGACAATGTGCTGTAATTTAGAAGATTATTTATTTCGCGCAATTGAGGACAGTGTCTAATGACACAAGCTCCTGTAATTGTATGGTTTCGCCGTGATTTTAGATTGAGTGACCATGAGGCTTTAAATGCGGCATATGAAACTGGTAGGCCAGTAATACCAGTATTTATACTTGATGAAGTATTTGAGGCTTTAGGTGCGGCGCCAAAGTGGCGTCTGGGATTAGCAATAGAATATTTCAAGAAAAAATTAGAGAGCATGGGTAGTAATCTAATTTTGCGTCGTGGAAATGCCTCTGAAATTCTCCAGGAACTTATGAATGAAACGGGCGCATTGGACGTATATTGGTCACGAGCTTATGATCCAGCATCAATTCATCGAGACACAAAGGTCAAATCATCATTAAATGGAGTAAGCTTTAAGGGACATGTTCTTTTTGAACCTTGGGTGCCAAAAACTAAAACTGGTGAAAACTTTAAAGTTTATACGCCGTTTTGGCGTCATGTAAGCTCACAACTTTGTGTTAATTCTACATTGCCAAAAATATCAAATCTGCATTCACCCAATGAGTGGCCAATATCTGATGTATTATCAGACTGGGAATTAGATGAGGAAATGAACAGAGGAAAAAATGTTGTTTCCAATTACGTGAACGTAGGCGAAGAGGCCGCATTAAGTAAATTAGATGATTTCGTTACTTCAAATATTGATGGATATAAAGTTAACCGAGACTTTCCCATGCGAAATGCAACATCTGGTTTATCTGAAAATTTAACGTATGGAGAAATTTCACCAAGGCTGGTTTTTAACAGTTTACGTAATGCTTTTGATAGAGGTGATTTAGGAGCTGAGCACTTTTTAAAAGAGCTTGTTTGGCGAGAATTTGCATATCATCTTTTATGGCACTTTCCAAAACTTGATACGCAATGTTGGAGAGTTGAATGGGATAATTTCCCATGGAAAAATATAAATGAAGATGCAAAGGCATGGATGCAGGGGATGACTGGTCAAAACTTTGTAGATGCGGGAATGCGCGAGCTTTATACTACTGGAACAATGCATAATAGATTAAGAATGGTTGTAGGATCTTATCTTACCAAGCATTTGCAAATAGATTGGCGTGTTGGATTAAAGTGGTTTGAAGATTGCTTAATAGACTGGGATCCAGCATCTAATGCCATGGGTTGGCAATGGATTGCAGGCTGTGGTGCTGATGCAGCTCCTTATTTTAGAATTTTTAATCCAAATTTACAGGCAGAAAAATTCGATAGTAATGGTCAATATCGAAAAAAATGGCTTGAAACTGATAAAGAATTACATGCAAAAGCATTTTTTGATGCAATTCCAGTTGCATGGAAATTAAGCGCTGATAAAATAATTCAAAATGAAATTGTTGATTTGTCTCAAGGTCGTAAGAATGCACTTGATGCATATGCAATTTTTAAGGAACAACAAAATTAAAATAGACTAACTTAAATATTAGTTCAGAATTTTAGTAGGACCCTGAATAAATATGAATAAAGATGAGAATACAAATATTTATACATCCATTAAGGATCAAGCTAATTTACCACGTTATTTTAGGCGCATATTTAAGATATTACTCAACCTGAAGGTTGGTTCTGTTGAGGTAAAGTTACCTGATGAGCGAATTTTTAAAGTAGTTGGTGAAACAAATGGTTTGAATGCTCGGATTGATATTATTGATCCAGATTGTTTTGCTCGTTTAGTGAGAGATGGCGATATTGGCTTTATGGAAGCCTATATGGATGGCCAATGGTCATCACCAGATTTGCAAAGCTTTATGGACGTTACTTTTCAAAACTTTCATCAATTAGCTACTAGGTTCCCAGGGGCTGGATTGGTTAAACTCTATGAAAAGATTAGGCATTGGTTGAATTCAAACAGTAAGCGACAGGCTAAGAAAAATATTTCTTATCATTATGATTTGGGAAATGATTTTTATAAACTTTGGTTAGATGAAACAATGACTTATTCATCTGCATTATTTAAGAAGAAGAAAGAAACATTAAGTGATGCGCAAACAAATAAATATGCACAAATGTGTGATGAAATTGGGGTCAAAGAAGGGGATCACATTCTCGAGATTGGATGTGGTTGGGGTGGCTTTGCAGAATATGCTGCAGGGCAAAGAGGTGCAAATGTAAAAGGCTTAACTATTTCTCAAGAACAGCATGATTTTGCAGTAGAGCGAATTAAAAAAGCTGGCTTAAGTGATAAGGTCGAGATTGTAATGCAAGACTATCGTGATGAAGTTAATAAATACGATGGAATTGCATCAGTAGAAATGTTTGAAGCAGTAGGTGAAAAATATTGGCCTATTTATTTTGATAAAGTTAATTCATGCTTAAAGGCAGGGGCAAAGGCAACCTTGCAAATAATTACAATTCCAGAAGATAGATTTAATGATTATAGAAATTCAGTCGATTTCATTCAAAAATACATATTTCCAGGTGGAATGTTGCCAACAGAGACTATCTTAAAAAATGAAATGAAAAGAGTGGGATTAGAGTATAATAATACTATAGAGTTCAGGAAAAGCTACTCAGAAACTCTAAGGCAGTGGTTTGGAACATTTAATTCCAAGTGGCAAGATATTTCCGAGATGGGTTTTGACGATCGATTTAGAAGGATGTGGAATATCTATTTGACCAGTTGTGCCTCAGCTTTCGAATTTGACAGAACTGGCCTAATTCAAATCACCATGAGAAAGCCAAAATAGAAGCTCTAGTTATTATAGGGTAGTATCGCTGGTATAGTATTTTATTAATTGCTATAACAATTTCAATTCTTTTCAAGAAGCATAAACATACGCTTTTGAGTGTTAATAAATTTACTAGGAATATTTTATGAACTGTTACTCTGATTTACCTCATGCTGTTGGTAATACACCATTAATTCGTTTGAAAAAAGCATCTGAAATTACAGGATGTGATATCTATGGGAAAGCTGAGTTTTTAAATCCAGGACAATCAGTAAAAGATCGTGCTGCTTTAAATATTATCAAAAATGCAATTCAAAGTGGTTCACTTCAACCTGGTGGAACAATTGTAGAGGGTACTGCTGGTAATACTGGAATTGGCCTAGCATTGGTCGGAAATGCAATGGGATTTAAGACTGTAATTGTAATTCCTGAAACACAAAGCCAAGAGAAAAAAGATATGCTTCGGTTGGTCGGGGCAGAGCTGGTCGAAGTTCCTGCTAAGCCTTACAAAGATCCAAATAATTATGTAAAGTATTCAGCCCGATTAGCGGAAAAACTTTCTAAGACAGAGCCTAATGGCGCAATTTGGGCAAACCAGTTTGATAATGTAGCTAACAGAGATGCGCATATAATATCAACTGCACCTGAAATTTGGGAACAAACTGATGGTAAGGTAGATGGATTTATATGTGCTGTTGGATCTGGTGGTACATTGGCTGGTGTAGCGGCGGGTCTGCGAGAAAAAAACAAAGAAATAACTATTGGTTTGGCTGACCCAGATGGTGCGGCACTCTATAACTTTTACACCAACGGTGAATTGAAGTCTGAAGGTTCTTCAATATCCGAAGGTATTGGGCAGGGACGTATAACTGCAAACCTTGAAGGATTATCTGTTGATAAAGCTTATAATATTTCTGATAATGAGGCACTACCAATCGTATTTGATCTTTTAAAAGAAGAAGGACTATGTATGGGAAGCTCAACTGGCATAAACATAGCGGGCGCTATTAGAATGGCGAAAGATATGGGGCCAGGTAAAACAATTGTTACGATATTATGTGATGTGGGAAACAGATATCAATCAAAATTGTATAATCCCAACTTTTTGGAGTCAAAGGGTTTGCCAGTTCCAGATTGGTTGAAACAGCAATCTCAAAACATTCCTGCAGTTTTTGAATAGGAAATAATGATCATGCTTCTAAAGAATAGATTTATACATATAATTCTAGCTTTGGTGTTTTTATTAACCCCTTTAAATGCTCATGCTCAAACAACTTTTGATATTGATGCATTTAATGCATTGGCGACCAGAGCGGAAAAAGCTGTTTATGGGGGGCAGACATCAAACGCTGCTCTAGAAAAGCTCAGAATGTCATTATCCAGTGCCCGTTCAGCTGCATTGGAAGCACAAAGTTCAAGAACTGGAAGGTCAAAAATAATAACTGACCAAATTGATGCTTTGGGACCGATACCAGAAGATCCGGATAGTGAGGCAAAGGATATTGCAGAATTACGTGCATCACTATCCAAACAACTTGCAGTTGCAAAAGCTCCTTTGATTGTGGCTGAAGAAGCATTTCGTAGGGCTAATGGATTAATTTCAGAAATTGATAGGACTATTAGAGAGAGATCTGCGTCCGCCTTTCTGAAGCTTGGAGTTTCGCCATTAACCCCAAATGTTTGGGGTTCTACAATTTCTGATATAAAAAAATATATAGGCCAGGTTAAATCAGAAGCTGTTAAATCCTTTAATAACCCTAGTTCAAAAGTAATAAGGTCGAATAATCTACCTGGCATACTATTTTTTGCTATCCTGGGCTTGTTGTTAATATTCCCTGCTACAAAGTGGGTTTCACAGAATATGTCAGTTGTAACTGGAAGAAGTGATGCAATAATAAAGAAAATTAAATATTTAGCATTTTCATTCTGTGTATTCATTTTACCCATTTTAGGAGTTTGTTTACTTATAAGATCAGTGGAAATGTTAGATATTTTTGACTATCGTGGAGATGCTTTAACACAAGCAATTATGGTAGTTAGTATAGCAGTTATAGGGGCATACTGGCTTGCTCATAACCTTTTTAAAGAAACGGGACTTACAAGAGAACTATTAGGAATTGATAGTGGCAGATTATTTGTAGCTTATTCTGTTACAATTTTAATGGGAATAGTGCTTGGACTTTATTGGTTAGTAAACGACCTTGAGCAAGTAGCAGGGTTAACTGAAACATCTATTGCAGTTCTAGAGTTTCCATTAATTTTGATTGGAAGTTATGGTTTAATTACTTTTGCTCAAAGAGTTAAACTGTACCGGGCTCGATTAACGTCTGAGAAAAAAATCACACCAATTTCTGATAAAATTTCTTCGCTAATACTGGCGCTCACAATGACTGCAGGTATACTTGGTCCAATAACTGCAGTCATTGGATATTCTAATATTGGGGCAAAATTAGTATTTGCAACAATTTTAACATTAGCAGTTTTATTTTCTTTATTTATAATTTTTACACTGATTGCATATTTATCATCAGAAGTGACTATCAAAAGTCAAAATAAAAATAATCAAGATAAAGCATCCAAAGGCGGATTATTTCGGGTCTTTTTGGCGTTTATATTAGCGTGCTTAGCAATACCATTATTAGCACTAATTTGGGGCGCACGTGTAGTCGATATTCAAGATGTATGGTTAAGTTTAAAGGATGGTGTTGTACTTGGTGATACACGTATTTCAATCTCTGATTTTATTACTTTCGTTATTATTTTTTCCATTGGCTACACTTTAACAAGATTATTGCAATCTGCGCTGAGACTTTCTGTGTTACCAAATACTAAAATTGACTCAGGTGCACAAAATGCATTAGTAACCGGTGTCGGTTATGTTGGTATTTTCTTTTCCGCATTGATTGCAATTACATCAATGGGCTTAGACTTATCAAGTCTGGCTATTGTTGCAGGGGCACTTTCTGTGGGTATTGGTTTTGGCCTGCAAGCTATAGTATCCAACTTTCTTTCGGGAATTATTTTATTGGTTGAGCGACCAATTAAAGTTGGTGATTGGATCCAAGTAGGTGCTTACTCTGGATATGTAAGTAAAATTGCTGTCCGGTCGACTACAATTGATACATTCGATCAGGCAAACGTAATTATCCCAAACGCTGATTTTATATCTGGTACGGTAACTAACATGACACACCTTAGTAAGCGAGGACGTGTTAAAGTTCCTGTTGGTGTTGCTTATGATAGTGATCCAGTATTCGTTAAAGAAATATTAATGGATATTGTCTCATCAAATGCAAATATTTTAAAATCACCAGGGCCATCTGTATTTTTGCTTGGGTTTGGCCCAGATAGCATTGATTTTGAAATTCGAGGCATTTTGCGTGATGTAAATTCAATTACTTCAACTCGATCAGATATAAACTTTGAGATCCTTCGTCGATTTGCACAAGAGGGAATTGAAATACCATTTGGACAGCGTGATATCACTATTAAAAATGCTGCTGAATTGGGAAAGATAATCCAAAGCAAACCAAGAAAAAAATCTTAGAGTTTTTTACTTGCTCAGCAAAGTTGAGCGGTGTAAACGCCCGTTATGGACAGGTGGCCGAGTGGTCGAAGGCGCACGCCTGGAAAGTGTGTAGGCGGGTGACCGTCTCCAGGGTTCGAATCCCTGTCTGTCCGCCATCTGCTTCCCCAGATTGCAAACTATCCCATAATTGCTCCATGAGCAGATACAACTTTTCTTCAGCACATTCTAATTATTGCTATAATTGAAACCTGCCGCTTCAAAATAGCGACTTACACATTTGTGGATATGACCTTCAATCAGATGATTTGGGTTAGTAGGTATGTTTCCAAACTCGTGTCCCATGAATGATTGTGAAATAAGCGTTTCAGGCAATGGTTTTGAGGATAGGTTTATTATTAGTTTTGATAATGCTGAGGCCACGTATTTATCTGACCAGTAATATCTAATACGGTCGCTATAACTGTAAACCATAAGTTGTTCTACATCAGCATCTAATCCGCTGTAATAGTCTTTCCAATTATCTGGTGATTCAATCATTCGGTGTATAAGAACGTTTCGGATTTCCGAAGTTTCATTAACGCTTATTTGCTCTTCAATCTCTGCAAGGGCCCAAATGGCTTCGCGAAACCGAAAAGTTAATTCAGGACCAACTTTTAGGAAAAAAAAGTGATTTTGTGTAAGTGCTTTAAGTGCTGTATTGCTTTGATAATCGGTTGAATGAGCTTCAAAAGTAAGTTTATCTATTTTAAGGATTGCTTTACTTAAAGGTTTGGCCTTCTCAGATATGAACGGATAAATTGAGGTATGTCCAAAATCTACACCAGGCTGAGTAACAACAGAGATAATTCGAGACCAAGCATTGTCTAACCCACGAAATGCGAATGCAGTGCGATGTGTTTCAATTGTATCATGAAATCGTTCAACAGATGTTAGATTAAGTGCATCTGGTTCTTCTGTTTCTCCACCGGGAATCGGGACTTCTGTACCTATAATGTAAAATAGATCTGATGGATTAGGTGCATATTTTTCTGCAACAGCACAAAGATCCGCTGCACGTTCTGCAATTTGTTTAAAGGTTGGGCTGGCTTCTCCACCACAAGCCATGCTGGTATCCAAATGGATCTTCTTGAAGCCTGCTTGAACATAGCTTTTAACCAGCTCGCGCGCTTTTTCCATAGCGATATCTAATGGTTCGTTTTTCCAAGGGTTGGGACCAAGGTGATCTCCTCCAAGAATAATTTGATCCATAGAAACACCAATTTCTGAAGCCATCGTGTTCAGCCAGTTTTTAAAGGTTTCAGCAGTCATTCCAGTATAACCACCATACTGATTAACTTGATTGCAAGTTGCTTCAATAACTGTTGGGAATCCAGTTTTTTTTGTAATAGATAAAATAGATCGTAATACATGTTCATTTGCACTGCAGAAACAAGGTAGTCCAATAGCTTCACCGGCTCTATTGCGGTCAATCAGCTCTTTAATGATATTCATGCTATTTGCTCATTTTTTTTATCAATCAGATTAGCTATATCTTTTGGTGAAGAGTTGCCCTCCATTGCACCGCGATTTTTGACTGATAACGCACCAGCTGCATTAGCTTGTTTGCCAGCATCATAAAGAGAAGCACCTTGGCTTAAAAGTGAGATAAATGTTCCACCAAAACAATCACCCGCTCCAGTCGGGTCAATCTCTTCTACAAAGTGTCCTTCATAATCAAATCTATCGCCATTCCCAATCACTGTGGAACCATCAGACCCTCGTTTGAGGGCTATTATTTTAGTCTTTGATTGTAGCAATTGGTCTATTGCAGCTTCTTCGGATACTTTTGGAAAAAGATATTCTAAATCACTAGTGCTGGGCATCAAACAAGTGCTACGTTCTATTATTTCGCTTAAAGAGGATCTAACTGCGTCATCACTCATCAAATTAGCGCGAGCATTAGGATCACAGCTGATGTATCCACCTGCTTTATCTACGTTTCGTACTGTTTCCATAATCATTTGACGCATTATTGGATTGCCAAGTGAGGAGCCTGAAATGTGTAGAAATGTATCACTCGGATTAAACAAAGCTTGTTTCAGTGAAAAGCTGTCTGCTGCAGTGTTCGTTAAATGAAAGATAAAATCGCGGCTTCCATTATCATAGTATGTTACAAATGCAGTGCCCGTAGGACAGTTTGAGTTAACAGTTATGCCGGTTGTTCCCACATTATTTGTTTTAAACCGTTTGAGTATGCATTGACCAAAGCCATCGTTTCCAATACCTCCGATAATTTCAGTATTGGCCCCCATGCGAGATGCTTGGTCAATAAAGATCGCAGGTGCTCCACTCGGAAATGGTCCAGAAAAGTTAGTAATTTTATGTAAGCCACAATTTTTCTTATGCGAAACAAATTCTACAAGTATTTCTCCTAAAATGACTATTTTGGATTTTTGAAGCATTTGATTCCCTAATTTTTCTATGTATTAATAGTTAACTTTTTGCACATGTCAAAATATATATTGTTTAATCTTATAGATTTCATGTATATGTGGATAAAAAAGGGAATGAATAGATGAGCAAACCCAAGATTAATACTATGAAAGAATTATCAAAAGCTATTGGTATCTCTCGACCGACCTTGGCGCGTTTCTTTGAAGACGAGGCAAAAGTGTTGCCCTCTACTTCAAAAAAAATTAAAGATCGCCTTGAGGGAGTAGACTATGTTTACAACTTTTTGGCTACTCGTCAAAATCGCAAAACGACTGGTTTAATTGGTGTAATTGTCCCACGTTTCCAAGATTTATTTTTTGCGAGTTTGCTGGACTCAATAGAGAAGGCTGCGCGAGTAGCTGGTTATACGATTATTACTCAAAGCTCTCATGGTGAAAAGGACTATGAAGAGCAGGCAGTGAATAAATTGCGATCTATGAATGTAGATGGAGCAATTATAGCACCACTAGGAATTGAAGGGAATTTTGAAGCTTTTAAATCTGCCGTTTCTGACTTTCCGATAATATTTGCAGATTCTAGACCATCACAACCATTGCCTAATTCAGATTTTGTTGGGACTGATAATGAAAAAAGTATAGGTTTAATAGTTGAATACCTTTGCCGTGGCGGTAAGGCTCCAATATTTCTAGCAATGCCTAATTTGAACACAAATGCTATAGAGAGGAAGGAGGCGTACTTTGAAAAGATGCGTGAACTTGGAATTCAACCTGAGGTCGTTGATACTCCAAAAGGTAATTCGTCATGGCAATTTGAGCAATACGGTTTTGAAGTAATGGATAGCCATTTTGGGCAGGGGCGTTATGTTGATGCAACTTTATTATGTGCTAATGATAGAATAGCAATTGGTGCAATTCGCGCTGCTAATACACATAATCTGTTTTTTGGAGGTTCTGGATCCCGAAGTGAGCTACGTATTGCAGGACATGATGACCATCCATTAAGTCGCTATATTTTCCCATCCATAACAACTGTTGCTCAAGATCAGAGAGTCTACCTAATAAAATCCCGCACTTTAAAAATAATTTTTACACGTGCAAAAATATCTTGACACAATGAAGTGATTCTGCGCTTATGTTTGCACGTGTAAAAAAAGGGAGGACTTAAATGTCTATTAAAAATATATTATTATCTACAGCTATTAGCTATGGAATTGCCTCTTCGTTCGCCGTGGCTGATGAGATCACAATTGCAACAGTTAACAATGCAGACATGATTACTATGCAAGAGCTTGCCCCAGCGTGGGAGAAAGCAACAGGTAACACAATTAATTGGGTTGTGTTGGAAGAAAACGTTTTACGGCAGCGTACAA
>FZLS01000244.1 GCA_900197625.1 Rhodobacteraceae bacterium Water-Bin34
TTAAGGATACCAGTGTGGATTGCAGCCTAGAGGTGCAAGTACGTATTGAACTGCCTGCAGCAAGGAGTGTCAGTAATAGGCAAATGAAGACCATCGTGTGCTGCGCTCGTTAACCATGAAATCTCGATTGACCAACATCAACGCTGTGGTCGCATCACGCTATTGTGTCGAAATTGTGTCAGCTGCTCCATAGCGCAAGCCGTAAAAAGTGCTCTTTGCATCAGTAAGCGACAATTGACAGCCTAAAAGCCAGCATTGAAGCGCGCTCAGAAGGTTCAAGAGGCGCAGGGTTAAGTATTGCTAGACAGGTTGAGAGGACTCAGTCTTATGGACAGCGTAAAGATAGTTTTCGACGGTGACTGCTTTTTTTGCAAAAACTTTGTGGCTTTATCAAAGCTCAAGTCACAGATAAGGGTTGAGCTTGTCGATCTAAGGCAGCATGAAAGCGCTATGTTAGAACTCCTTGAGCAGGGTATCGATATTAATGCCTCATTTGTTGTGGAGATCGATCGTGAATATCTCTTTAAGAATATTGCGATGGCTTTTTTGCTAAAGCAGATGGGGTACTCTCGAGTGGCGTGGTTATTTGAAACAAAGATATTCGGTGCGGCGCTTTACGATACGTTGGTCCTTCTGCGACGCCTTTACCTGTTTGCGACGGGTAAGACGCCTTTCAGGGGTTACCAATAAGACTGAAGGACCTTATGAGATCGATCGCACAGATCTGGGAATGGGGCTTCCGGTGATTAGCGGAACCTCACTAAAGACGGGCCTCAAATCTCGAGTAATGACCGAGCTGCCACTTTTATCTACGACAAATAACCCGCATTTCAGTATAGCCTTTCACAAAGCTGGAGAAATTTCTGCGGGGCTCGGCCACCACTTCAATCTTGGAGAATCGTTTCAGCATTTCATCCCACAAGATTTGCAGCTGCATCTCAGCTAAGCGATTACCAAAGCAACGGTGAATGCCAAAGCCGAAGGATATATGACTGCGTGCGTTGTCACGGTCAAATATTAAAGCATCGGGATTTTCAAATTTTCGTTCATCACGATTTCCTGATGCATACCACATGGCGACTTTGTCACCCTGCTTTATCGTTTTTCCATGTAGCGCTACATCTTCGAGAGCGGTTCGTCGCATGTACGCTAACGGGGTTTGCCAGCGAATAATCTCTGCCACCGTATTGGGGATTAGATCTCGGTTAGCGCGCACCTTTTCCCACTCTGCAGGAAATAGGTGCGAGCCATAAACAGAGCCAGACATTGAATTGCGAGTTGTATCATTGCCGCCAACAATCAGTAGGACGAGATTTCCCAGATATTCCATGGTGTCCATATCTCGAGTTTCTTCACCGTTTGCGAGCAGAGTGATCAAGTCATGGCCATCGCCTCCGATTCTTTGCTGCCACAAGTTCATGAAATATTCGACACACTCCATGAGCTCACTGCGACGTTGTTCTTCACTTTCAACAATGCCTGTCTCTGGGCCGGCAGTGGCAACATCAGACCATCGGGTTAATTTGCGACGGTCTTCAAAGGGAAAGTCGAACAAAGTTGCCAGCATCATGGTGGTGAGCTCTATTGAGACCGTATCGACCCAGTCAAATTCTTTATCTAAGGGGACCTGGTCCAGCACAAACTGGGTGCGCTCGCGGATGAGCTCAGACATTCTCGAGAGGCTGGGTGAGGAAACAATGGGCCCCACCGTTTGTCGCTGTATATCGTGCTTTGGCTGATCCATCGCAATGAACATGGGGAGTGGAAAGTCTGCTCCCGGATTGGGTAGCACGATGGCCGGTTCAGAAGAAAACCGATGGTGATCAGTATCGATAGCCATAATGTCTTCATATCTCGTCACAGACCAGTACGGGCCTACGGGCTCATCATCGGGCGAGCGTGCAGCTGAATCCCAGCCTGCTTTGCAGTAGTGCAGAGGATCCTCGTCTCTAAGGCGCTTGAAGACCGCCCACATTTCCTGGCTTGGCCACAATCGAGGATTGGAAACATCAATGTCTTCAAGTGGGGTGTTGTAGGCATAGTCATGGCCTGAACTAAAAACATTCTTCATGGCTTGGTTCATAGCTTCATCCCCGCTTTTTGCTGACACAGAGGCTGCGGCAAGTTGCCAGATCTCTGCGTCTTTTTTTTGTTTTTTGGTGTCTTGTCGCATCATATGACGATTTATTGGGTTAAGGCGAGCGCCAATACTCCTGTTTGCATACTCGGTTGCCGATAGTGTCGTTGATCTAACATATTTATATGTGTTGTATGGAGCTTTGCCGATAACATGCCCCGTGAGGGAGCTCCTGGAGCCAAGGGCTTAGCGCCCAGCGCTGGAGTTTCCGGGATTTTTAACCATGGGTAGATTGAGGGTTCATGAGTAAAGCGCTGCAGGTATTGCAAAAGACGTT